>JBOIEM010000113.1:0-8332 GCA_050741115.1 Burkholderiales bacterium | reverse complement strand
CCGTCGCCGCAGCGGTCGAGACCGGGATGATGACGATCAACCACCTCGGCCTCGCGCTGCCGGAGGTGCCGTTCGGCGGGGTCAAGGATTCCGGCTACGGCTCGGAGGGCGGCAGCGAGGCGATCGAGGCGTATCTCAATTCCAAGTTCGTTTCGCAGGCATAGGGGAGCCATGGATCCTGCAGAAATCGAAAAACGACTCGCCACCCTGGAATGGCGCCTCGCCCGCATCGAGACGCAATTGTCGAAACCGGCGGCTCCCGCGCCGGCGCAGGCCGCGCGGCCGGCGGCACCGAAGGCGCCTCCACCGAAGCCCGAGCCCGAAGACCGTCCCTCCCTGGTGACCAGCATCCTGGGCTGGGGCGGGGCGGTCGCATTGGTGCTCGCGGCCGCGTATCTCATCCGCCTGGCGGTGGAGAGCGGCTGGCTCACGCCGGTGCGGCAGGTGGCGCTCGCCGCGATCGCGGGCCTCGCGATGGTCGCCGCGGGATTTGTACTACGCAACGTCAACCGCCAGTACGCCGGGCTGCTGCCGGCGGGCGGGGTGGCGATCCTCTTTCTCTCGATCTACGGCGCGCATCTCTTCTACGGATTTTTCGAGGCGGCGCCGGCGACGGTGGCGGTGATACTCGTGTGCCTGCTGTCAATGGGGCTGTGCCGGGTGTTCGAGAGCGACCTCTACGCGTTGTTCGCGGTCGCCGGCTCGTATTCCGCGCCGTTGCTGATCTCCGGGGCGCCCTCGATCATCGACCTGGTGATCTATTTCTCGGCGTGGGGCGTGGTGTTCAGCGTGTTTTCGATCTGGCACGGGCGGCGCCTGATCTACCTGCTGGCGCTCTACCTCGCGCTGATCGTCTTCGACTTCATATTCCGCAACAAGGCGCCCGACGCATGGGCCGCCGCGCTCGCGTTCCAGACGGTCCAGTTCGCGATTTTCGGCACCGCCACCGTGGTGTTCTCCATTCGCAACGATGCGCCTCTCGACAAGGCGGCGGCGTGGGGCCACCTGCCGCCGCTCCTGATCTTCTACTTCCTGCAGTACGCGCTGCTGGATCGGCACCTGCCGCAGCTCGCGCCCTGGATCGCGGTCGGCAGCGGCGTCGTCGTCGCGGGCTTCTACGGCACCGCGCGCGCGGTCCTGCAACGGCCGCTGCCCGGCGGCGAGTTCCTGCTGTGGGCCTACGTCGCATTGGTGCTGTTTCATGCCGGCTACGTGGAGTCGGTTCCTCACGCATGGGCGCCGTGGGTGGCATTCGTGATCATGCCCGTCGCCGCCGCCGTCACCCTGCGGCACGGCAGCGGCATCCAGGCGAGCTGGCCGGTCTGGGCCGCCGTGATCGCGATTTTCGCGGTCAACTACCTGCGGGTCGTGTTCGACGCCGATCTCAGGGCGGTGCCGGGACGCTCATGGCTGGCGGTCGCGTATGCCGCGCAGCTCTATCTCGGCTACTACTTCCTGCGGGATCGCGAACCGGTGAAGGGGGTCGCGACGCTCGTGCTTCTTGCCGGGCATGTCTGCGCCATGGCGGCGGCGCTGCATCTCCTGGACGAGGGGATCGTCGAATCCACCGCGTGGGGCGTCATCGCGCTTGCCTGTCTTGGCTTGTCGCTGTGGCAGCACGACCGCGCGCTGGCGCAATCTTCGTTGCTCGTATTTGGCGCCGCGGCGGTGAAGGTGCTGCTCTACGACCTTGGCGGCGCGTCTCCGCTGACGCGGATCGTCAGCCTGGTCGTGCTGGGCGTCACGTTCTACCTCGGAGGCCTGCTGTATCAGCGCTTGGTGGCTGCCGGCGACAAATAGGGAGGACTTGTGAACAAGCGCGCACATTCCATCACGAGGGAGGAAACATGATTCGAGCCGCAATCATCGGCCTGGGCTGGTGGGGAAAGACGATCGTCGAGGCGGTGCAGGGCAAGAGCGATCAGATCAGCTTCGTCGCCGCCAACACGCGCACCCGCGCGAAGGCGGAGGAGTTCTGCCGCGACAAGAAGATCGCGCTGCGCGACAGCCTCGACGACATCCTCAAGGATCGCAACATCGACGCCGTCGTCTATACCACGCCCCACAGCATGCACGAGGAGCACGTCCGGCGCGCGGCGCAGGCGGGCAAGCACGTCTGCATGGAGAAGCCCTTTACCCTCACCGCGGCGAGCGCCCGCGCCGCGATCGAGGCGGTCAAGAAGGCGGGCGTTGTGCTCGCCGTCGACTTCCAGCGGCGGTTTCACCCGTCCGTCGGCGAGATCCGCAAGCGCGTGCGGGAGGGAAAGCTGGGCCCCATCTCCTTCTGCGTCGGCGAAGTGTCGACGCCGAGCGGGCTTGCGCTGCCCAAGGAATCCTGGCGCGTCAACCCGGAGGAGACGCCGGCCGGCGCGATGACCGGGCTCGGCGTGCACCTCGTGGACTGCTTCATCGATCTCTGCGGCGAAGTGGAGGAGGTAAATTGCATCAACGCCCGCCGCGCGGCGCCGCTCGTGGACGATACGACGGTCTTCACCCTGAAGCACAGGAACGGGGTGATCTCCACGAACTACTGCACGCTTGCGAGCGCGGCGAGCTATTGCATCGCCGTCTTCGGCAAGAACGGCATCGCCGAGACCGCGCGGCCAAGCCTCGACACGTTCCGTTTCATGCCGGTGGCCGCCCAGGGCGGGCCGCACGCGACCGCGCAGCCGGAAGTGATCGAGAACAAGGGGGTCAATCTGGTGAAGGAGGTGATGGAGGCGTTTGCGGGCGCGGTGCAGGGAAAAGCGCCGTATCCGGTCACCTACGACCAGATCATCCACGGGGTGTCGGTGTTCGAGGCGGTCGTGAAGTCCGCGAAGACCGGGCGGCCGGTCAGGGTCGGCTGAGCGATAATGGCTGCGTTCCGGATCCTCGTCGCGCTGCTGCCTCAGCTGCTCATCGTTCTGGACCTCGGGGGCCGGTACGACCTGCTCTTCGGGCTGAACCGCACGGACGTGGGGTTTGGAATCCTGATCGCGCTGTTCCTGGTGACGCCCGTCGCGACGCTGGTGCTGCTCGTCGTCGAAATCGTCCGTTACGTTCTCCGGATCAGGCGAAAGGACCCGGAGCGCTCCTTCCGGATGCCGGCGCTCGCCGTCTTCCTTTTGCTCGAGGCGCTGGCGATTGACGTGTATATTGTTTCCCAGTTGAGAATGTAATCGGGGGCTCCATGGAAGCGCTGCAAGACGGAAGACGTCTCTACGAGGTCGAGCGCCGCGCCGAGCACGCCGCGCGACCCGGTTTTCGCATCACCGAGATCCAGATCTCGAAGACCCAGAAGGTGCCCTGGCATTATCACAACAACGTCCAGGACACCTTCTACGTGCTCAGCGGAAACCTGAGGCTGTTCCTGCGGGAGCCGAAGGAAGAAGTGCGGCTCGGCCCCGGTGACACCTACTCGGTCAAGCCCCGCCGCCCGCACCTGGTCACGAACGGCGGGGACACTTCGGCGACCTTCCTCGTCTTGCAGGGAATAGGGGAGTACGACTTCGTCCCGCTCGTCTGAGCAACCCTGCCGAGGTCGCGCCAGTGTCGGCTACTGATTCGGTAACCGAAGTGCTCATCGTGGGGGCCGGCCCGACCGGGCTGATGCTCGCCAACCAGCTCGCGCGGCGCGGGGTGCGCGCGATGATCGTCGACCGGCATTCCGGGCCGGCGCAGCAGACGCGGGCGATGGCGGTGCAGGCGCGCACGCTGGAAATTTACTCGAAGATGGGCGTCGCCGACCGGGCGATCGCGCTCGGCGCCCGCGGCACCGGCGCCAACATGTGGGCGAACGGGCGGTGGACCGCGCGCATCCCGATCGGCGACATCGGCAAGAGCATGAGCCCGTTTCCCTTCGTCCTCATGCTGGGCCAGGACGACAACGAGCGGATCATGGGCGAGAAGCTGCGCGACTACGACATGGCCGTGCAGTGGAACACCGAGATGATCGCGCTCGAGCAGCAGCCGGGCCACGTGGAGGTCGCGCTCAAGCAGCCGGACGGATCCACGCGAAAGATCAGGGCCGCGTGGGTGGCGGGATGCGACGGGTCGCGCAGCCCCGTGCGCGAGATGAGCGGGATCACCTTCCCGGGCGAGCCCTACGAGCACGTGTTCTTCGTCGCCGACACCGAGGCGACGGGGGCGATGAAGCAGGGCGAGCTCAATGTCTACCTGTGGCAGGACGGGTTTCACCTGTTCTTCCCGATGCGCGGCAAGGACCGCTGGCGGGTGATCGGCATCGTTCCCAGGGAGATGCGGAACCGGGACGATCTCGCATTCGAGGAGCTGGTGCCCGCGATACGGCATGAGGCGGGAGCCGGGCTGGACTTCAAGGCGTGCAGCTGGATGTCCACCTACCGCATATATCACCGCGCCGCGGAGAGGTTCCGCGACCGGCGCTGTTTCCTGCTGGGGGACGCGGCGCACGTCCACAGCCCGATGGGCGCGCAGGGCATGAACACCGGGCTGCAGGACGCCTACAACCTGGCGTGGAAGCTCGCGCTCGTCGTCAAGGGCCGCGCCGGCGCCGCACTGCTCGACAGCTACGAAAAGGAGAGGATACCGGTGGCGCAGCGGCTGCTGCGGACGACGGACCGGGCGTTCCAGATGGTCGTCACCGACAGCTGGCTCGCCGGCCTGTTCCGCACGCGCATCCTCGCGAAGGTCGCCGCACGCGCCATGACCATCCAGCGCGTGCGCAACGTCGCGTTCCGCACCATCTCCCAGATCGGCATCCGCTACCGCGGGAGCCCGCTGTCGCAGACGCTGGCCGGCCTGCCCGAAAGCGCGCCGGTGGCGGGCGACCGCTTTCCGTGGCTGCAGCTCCGGCTGCGCGCGAACGGCCCCGCCGAGGACCTGTTCCAGAAGCTCGACGACACCCGCTTCAACCTGCTCGTGACCGGGCAGGCGGCGCCGTCAGCGGAGTCCCTGGGATGCGGTGACCTGCTGCACGTGCACGTCATACCCGGCGATGCTGCGAACGCGAACGAGCTTGCCCGCGTCGGAATTATGGGGCCGGCGTTCTACCTGCTGCGCCCGGACGGACACGTCGGGCTCGCCGGGACCCGCCTGGAAGCCGGCGCCGTGCAGCGCTATCTCGCGGAGCGTCACATCCGAGTCAAGCGTGGCAAAATATCCGCGCACGATACCGGTAATGGAGACGACATGAGCGGCCACGATCACGGCCATCACGAAGACGAGCACGACCGCCCGCTCTCCGGTCCCGCGCTGCGTGTGAAGGCCCTGGAGTCGCTGCTCGTCGAAAAAGGTCTCGTCGACCCGAAAGCGCTCGACGAGCTGATCGACACCTACGAGACGAAGGTGGGACCGCGCAACGGTGCCCGCGTCGTCGCGCGCGCATGGGTCGATCCCGGGTACAGGAAGCGCCTGCTTGCGGACGGCGGCGCCGCGATCGCCGAGCTCGGCTACGTCGGGCGCGGCGAGGACATCGTCGTGCTCGAGAACACGCCCAAGGTCCGCAACATGGTGGTGTGCACGCTCTGTTCGTGCTACCCGTGGCCGGTGCTCGGCCTGCCGCCGGTGTGGTACAAGTCGGCGCCGTACCGCTCGCGCGCGGTCCTCGATCCGCGCGGCGTGCTGAAGGAGCTGGGCAGCGAGGTGGCGGAGGACGTCGAGGTCCGGGTGTGGGACTCGACGGCCGAGCTGCGCTACCTGGTGCTGCCGGAACGCCCGGCGGGGACGGAGGGCTGGAGCGAGGACGAGCTCGCGGCGATCGTCACGCGGGATTCCATGATCGGCGTCGCGCAGGCCACGGTGCCGGCGGGAGGCAAGCGATGAACGGCGTGCACGACATGGGCGGCATGCACGGCATGGGCCCGGTCGAGATCGAGAAGGACGAGCCCGTCTTCCACTCGGAGTGGGAAGCGCGTGCGTTCGCGCTTGCGGTCGCCGCCGCGTCTCACCGCAAGTGGAATATCGACATGAGCCGCCATTCGCGGGAGCGGATGCCGCCCGCCGAGTACCTCGCCGCGACCTATTACGAGCGCTGGCTGTTCGGCCTGCAGAAGCTGCTCCTCGAGCAGGGACTGGTGACCGCGGGGGAGCTAGAAACGGGGCACGCCGAATCGAAAGCGGACGATGCGCGCACGCTCCGCGCCGCCGGCGTCGCGGAATACCTGCGCTATCGCCTGCGCGCCCGCGTCGAGGCCGACGTGCACCCCAGGTTCCGGCCCGGCGACCGCGTCGTCGCGCGCACCATCCACCCCGCCGGCCACACGCGGCTGCCGCGTTACGCGCGCGGGCGGCGCGGCGTGATCGACCGCGATCACGGGGTGTTCATCTTTCCCGACACCAACGCTATGAGCCGCGACAGGAAGCCGCAGCACCTCTATACCGTGCGCTTTGCCGCGCGCGAGCTGTGGGGACCGGCGGCGTCCGCGCGCGACAGCGTGTACCTGAATCTATGGGATGACTACCTCGATTCCGCCTGAAGCCGACCTCGGCGCCCTTCCGGCGCTGCCGCGCGATGAGGGGGGCCCGGTGTTCAAGGCGCCGTGGGAGGCGCAGGCCTTCGCCATGACGCTGTCGCTGCACGCGAGCGGCGTCTTCACCTGGCGCGAGTGGGCCGCCGCGCTCGCAGCCGAGCTCGCCGCGGCGGCCGCGCGCGGGGAGCCGGACGACGGAACCCATTACTACGAGCACTGGCTTGCCGCGCTCGAAACGCTCGTCGCCCGGAAAAACGTCGTTCGCCGGCCCGAGCTGGAGCGGCGCGTGGACGAATGGGACGCCGCCGCGCGGGCGACGCCGCACGGCAGGCCGATCGAGCTTTCGCGCCGCTGAACGTCGCTCCGGGCCAACGGAGGACGGGCGCTACGATCGGACGGCGCCGGGACCGGCGCGCGCCCCGCTCGGCCCCGGCGGCCGATTGACCCGTCCAACCGGCGGGCGTACCATCGTTCAGCGGTTCATCCGCTCATGGAGGTTCGATATGTCGGCACGAACCATCCGATCGATCATCGAAGGACAGGAGCTCGTCTCGGCACAGAAGACCACACCCGTCCGCGAAGCGGCGCGCCTGATGAAGCAGCACAACGTAGGCGCGATCGTGGTCGTGGAGGGCGACAAGCTGGTAGGCGTGTTCACCGAGCGCGACGCGCTGTTCCGGGTGGTTGCCGAAGGGCGCGACGCGGGCGCGACCGAGCTCGGCGCGGTCATGACCCCGAACCCGAAGACGGTCGGGGCGGACAGCCCGTTCTCGCTTGCGCTCCAGATGATGTACGAGGGCGGCTTCCGGAACGTGCCGGTGGTCGAGGACGGCCGGCCGGTCGGCCTGGTGTCGGCCCGCGACGCGCTCGGCCCGGAGCTCAAAGAGTTCGTCTACGAGATGCTGCGGCAGGAGCAAACCACGGACGTGCTCGCTTAGAGCGCCTCACTGCGTCACCAAGCCGGCTAGAAAAAGGGAGGGAAATGAGGCTGCCGGACCACACGGTCACCGGCGCGGGGAAGGTGACGGTCTTTCTCCTGCACGGGATCTACGGCTCGAAGGAGTACTGGCGTTATCAGACCGAGCGGCTGGTCGCGCGGGGATACCGCGTCGTGGCGTGGGACGCGCCGGGCTACGGCCTCTCGCCGCTGCCGCACCCGTTTTCCTTCGACGTCGTAGCCGAGGCCGGCGCGGCGCTGATCAGGGCGCTCGGCACCGGGCGCAACGTCTTCCACGGCCACAGCATGGGCGGGCAGATCACGCCGCGCATCCGGATGAAAGTGCCCGACCTCGTCCACGGCATCGTCATTTCATCGACGATCGGCTACTTCGCCAACCGCACCAAGGAAGAGCAGGAGGAGTTCGTCCGCAAGCGCACCGCGCCGCCTCCGCCCGGCACCGACCCCGTGACGGCCAACATGATGGTCGTGAACTCGATGCTCGGGCCGACGTCGCGCGGTCTCGAAGTCGAGCTGGTGCGTCATTGGGCGTCGCACACGCCGCCCGAGACGGTGAAGGCGGCGGTGAAAGCGGTGCAGAGCTATCCGGAAGCGGACGCCGTGTCGGGCTTCCGCGCGATTTCCGTGCCGACGCTGCTGGTGGCGGGCGAGGTGGACCAGGTCGGGCATCCCGCCGGGATGAAGCGCGTGGCGGGCATGATCGCGGGCTGTGAATTCGGCGTCGTGCCGGGCTCAGGCCATTACCCGTGGGCGGAGAACCCCGCCGAGTTCAACCGCTACTACCTCGGCTTCCTCGACCGCCACTTCCCCGTTACTTGAGGTAGATTCCCGCCGTCTGCGCGACGCCGCGCCACATCCTGACGTCGTTGTGCACCATCCTGCGGATCTCGGCCGGGGCGAGGAGCATCGGTTCGGCGGCATCCGCGGCGAGGCGCTTCAGCGT
>JBOIEM010000112.1:0-5597 GCA_050741115.1 Burkholderiales bacterium | reverse complement strand
CTGGCGCACAAAGTTATCCCGCGAAGCCGGTGCGGTTCATCGTTCCGTTCCCGCCGGGGGGCCCGACCGACATATTGGGCCGCGTCGTGGCTACGCGCCTCGCGGAGGCCTGGGCGGTGCCGGTCGTTCCCGACAACCGTCCCGGCGCCGGCGGCAACATCGGCACCGAGCAGTGCGCGCGGTCTCCGGCGGACGGCTACACCGTCTGCATGCTCTCCATCGCGCAGACCATCTCGCCCTCGATCTATCCCAGGCTTGCCTTCGATCCGGTGCGTGACCTCGCGCACGTCACGCTGCTCGCGACGCTGCCGAGCCTGCTGGTGGTACACCCTTCGCTGCCGGTCCGTAACGTCAAGGAACTCATCGCCCTCGCGCGGGCCCGGCCCGGCGCCTTGAGTTACGCCTCGGGCGGCACGGGCACCAGCACGCAGCTGCTCATGGAGTGGCTGAAGCTCGAGGCCGGGCTCGACATCGTGCACGTGCCGTACAAGGGATCCGGGCCCGCGCTGCTGGACCAGGTCTCCGGGCAGATCGAGGTCGCGTTCACCACCCTCATCGCGGTGCAGCCCCACGTCCAGTCGGGGCGGCTGCGCGCGATCGCGGTGTCGACCCGGGAGCGGTTTCCCACGCTGCCCGCGGTGCCGGCCGTTGCTGAAGCCGGGATCAGGAACTTCGACGGCGGCTCGTGGCAGGGAATCGTGATGCCCGCCGGTGCGCCGCGCGAGGCGATCAGCCGGGCGAGTCACGATCTCACGAACCTGCTGCGCTCGCCAGACACCCGCGAGCGGATACTGACGATGGGCGGGATCACCCTCGGCAACACACCGGAGGAGTTCACCGCTTTCGTCACCGCGGAAACCGCGAAATGGGCGAAGGTGGTGAAAGCCGCCGGCATCAGGCCCGAATAGCCTGCTTCCCGATCAGGGCGACGATATCCGCCGGAAAGAGCGGCGACTTCGCCACCCGCACGCCGAATGGCGCGAGCGCATCCTCGACGGCGGAGATGATCGCCGCCGGCGCGGGCACCACCCCGCATTCGCCCACCCCCTTCACCCCGAGCGGATTGAGCGGAGACGGCGATTCGTGGTGGATGATCTCGACGCGGGGCATCTCGGTCGCGGTGACGAGAAGATATTCGCCGAAGTTGGTCGTCACCGGCTGCGCGTTCTCGTCGTAGCCCATCCATTCGTAGAGGGCGTTGCCGATGCCGTGCGCGACGCCGCCCAGGATCTGGCCGTCCTCGATCGAAGGGTGGATGATGCGCCCGCAATCGTGCGCGACGACGTAGCGCAGGATGTGCACCGCGCCGGTCTCGACGTCCACCGCGACCTCCGCGATCGCCGTGCCGTTGGCGTAGGCCATGTCGTCCACGACGAAGTACTCGGTCGCCTCCATGCCGGGCTCGACCTCGCCGGGCAGCGCGTAGCCCGGCGTGCCGGCGACCGTGTGCGCGATCCGGCCCAGGCCGACCTTCATGCCGGGCGCACCCGCGACGCGCACCTCCCCGCCCACGATCTCGAGATCCTGCTCCGCGGCCTTGAGCAGCAGCGCGGCGACTTTGAGCGCCTTCTGACGCACCTTCTTCGCGGCCAGGTGTGCTGACGACCCCGCGGTGACGGTCGTGCGGCTGTTCGAGGTGCCGATCCCGATCGGGATCGCCGCGGTATCGCCGGTCGTCACGGTCACGTTTTCCATGTCGCCGCCGAGCTGCTCGGCCACGATCTGCGCGAGCATCGTCCGCGTGCTCTGCCCCATCGCGGCGGCGCCGGAATAGACGTGCACCTTGCCCGAAGGGCCGATCCGCACGGTGACGCCCTCGAAGGGTCCGCGGCCGGTGCCCTTCACGAAATTCGCGAGCCCGATGCCGAGGTAGCGCCCTTCCCGCCGCGCCGCCTCCTGGCGCGCGCGAAATTCACCCCACCCGGCGCGCGTGCACGCCTTCTCCTGGCACTGCGGATAGTCACCGCTGTCGAGCACCACCTGCATGCCGCCGCGGGTCTTCAACGGCTTGGTGTAGGGCATCTTGGCCGCAGGGATGAGGTTGCGCCGGCGCACTTCGGCCCGATCGAGCTTCAGCTCGTGCGCGACGCGGTCGAGCAGCCGCTCCATCACGAACGTGCCCTGCGGGTGGCCCGCGCCGCGCACCGGCGTCACCGCCACCTTGTTGGTGAGCGCCAGCCGGACGTTCATGCGGTACGCGGGCACCTCGTAGGGCAGCGTGACCGTCTCCGCCGAATTGTGCGCGAGATTCACGCCGCGCGCGGTGTAGGCGCCGTGATCGTGGATCATCGTGCCGCGCACGCCGAGGATGCGCGCATCCCTGTCCACCGCGATTTCGGTCTCCCAGTACTGGTCGCGCTCCTGCGTGGTGGCGACGAAGTGCTCGCGGCGGTCCTCGATCCATTTGACCGGCCGGCGGCAGATGAGCGCGGCGATGCAGAGGACCACGTCCTCGGGATAGATCACGAGCTTCGGACCGAATCCGCCGCCGAGGTCGGGCGTCACGACGCGCAGCCGGTTCTCGTCGCGTCCCAGCATGTCCACCAGCACGCGCAGCGCGGCGTGCGGCATCTGGGTGGAGCACCACAGGGTGATCCGGTCCTCGATCGCATCGTGAACGGCGACGGCGCCCCGGCACTCGATCGAGTGGCTGCCGCCGCGGTGCAGCCGGAGCGATTCCCTGAAGACATGAGCCGCGCGCGCGAACGCCTGGTCGGTGTCGCCGTAGCCCATGGTGAACTCGGCGAGCAGGTTGTGCGGCGCGCCGCTGTGGACTTTCGGCGCAGCGGGCGCGAGCGCGGCACGGCAATCCGCGGCCGCCGGCAGCGGCTCGTAGTCCACGGCGATCAGGGCAACCGCGTCCTCCGCGATGTAGCGATCGTCCGCGACCACGACGGCAACCGGCTCACCGACGTGGACTGCTTCGTCACCCGCCAGCGCCGGGCGATTGCGCTCCTGCTTGTAGGTCGGGCTGGGGAGCGCGACGATGAGCCGCTCGCTGCGCAGGTACGGGCGCAGGTCCGCCAGCGTCAGGACTGCCCGCACCCCGGGGACCGCGAGCGCGGCCGTCCTGTCGATCCCCCGTATCGCGGCATGGGCGTGCGGGCTGCGCGCGAACGCCGCGTGCAGCATCCCCGGAAAGCTCAGGTCGTCGACGAAACGGCCCTCCCCGCGCAGGAGCGCGACATCTTCCAGCCGGGGGACGGCTGCGCCCTGGACGCGCGCGCCGGCGCTAGCCACGCCTTTCTCCCCGCATGCGGCGGGCGGCGTCGAGCGCGGCCGCGACGATCCCCTGGTATCCGGTGCAGCGGCAGAGATTGCCGGAGAGCGCGACCCGGACTTCATCCTCCGTGGGATCGGGGTTTTCGCGCAGGAACTCGAGCAGCGTCGTCAGGATGCCCGGGGTGCAGAAGCCGCATTGCAGTCCATGATTGTCGCGGAACGCCTCCTGCAGCGGGTGCAGCTCGGTGGCCGAGCGCGCGATGCCTTCCACCGTCGTGATCTCGTGGCCGTTCGCCTGCACGGCGAGCATCAGGCACCCGCGAACGGAATGGCCATCGAGCAGGACGGTGCACGCGCCGCACACGCCGTGCTCGCAGCCGAGATGGGTGCCGGTCAGGCCGAGGCTCTGGCGCAGGAAATCGGCGAGGGTGTGGCGGGTCTCCACCTCCGCCTCGTGGCGGCGGCCGTTTACCGTGACCGCGATCTTTCTTGTCTCCGCCATCGCGTCGTCCTCAGGTGATGCGGGAATGCGCCGTCTTGAGCGCGCGTCGCGCCAGCACCACTGCCAGCTGCTGCCGGTAGGAGGCCGGCGCGTGCACGTCCCCCACCGCATCGATCGCGCGCAGGCTCTCGCAGGCTTCCCCGAGCAGCTTGTCCGACACGCGGTTTCCGGCGAGCGCGCGCTCGACCTCCCGGGCGCGGACCGGGGCGGGGCCGGCTCCCCCGACGACGACCGCCGCGCGCGTGATCTTCCCCGAGCGGTCCGCCTCGAGCAGCGCCGCCGCGGAGACCACCGCGAAATCCCCGTGCCGCCGCGAGAACTCGACGAATGCATGGCCGTGGCCCTTCGCCCACGCCGGGAAGCGCACGTCGGTCAGCAGCTCGTCCGGGGCCAGGGCCGGCGTCATGTAGCCTGCCGGAAACTCCGCGAATGGCAGCTCGCGCCGCCCCTTGGGGCCGGCGATGCCGACGGTCGCGTCGAGCGCGGCGGCCACCGCGACCAGCTCGGCGGCGGGATCGAGCTGGCAGAACGATCCGCCGAGCGTGCCGCGGTTGCGCGTCTGGCGATGGCCCACCTGCAGTATCGCCTCGTGCATCAGCGGGCAGCGCGTTCGAACGAGATCGGAGAACTCGATGTCGCGCTGGCGCGTCATCGCGCCGATCTCGAGCGCATCGCCGGCGGGGCGCAGATAGGAGAGCCCCGCGACGCCGTTCAAGTCGATCACGTGGTCCGGCTGCACGTAGCGCATGTTGAGCATCGGCATCAGCGACTGCCCGCCCGCGAGCAGCTTGGCGTTCTCGAGGCGGCCCAGCAGCCCGATCGTCTCGGCGAGCGTCTGCGGATCGTGGTAATGGAAAGGCGGCGGCTTCACGGCACAATTGAAGGCACGACCGGCACCGGGTAGAGTTGGCGAATGGTAACAGGATCGACCATTCGCACGGTGGTCTGCCTGGCGCTGGCAGGCACGGCCGCGCTTGCGCAAGGCCAGGGCTACCCGACGAAAAGCATCCGCCTGATCGTGCCGTACGCGCCGGGCGGCATCGTCGACTACGTGGCGCGGCTGCTGGGCCAGCGCCTGTCGGAGGCGTTCGGGCAGAGCGTCGTGGTGGACAACCGTCCGGGCGCTGGCGGCGTGATCGGCATCGAGACCACGGCCCGGGCGAGCGGCGACGGCTACACGCTGGTGATCATGGACCCGGCAATCGTGATCAATCCGAGCCTCCTGCCGAAGGTGCCGTACGACATCCACAAGGACCTGACGGCAGTCACCATCCTGTCGAACTCGCCCCTGGTGCTCACGATCCATGCGAAAGTGCCGGCGACGAGCGTGGCGGAGCTGGTCAACCTCGCGAAATCGCAGCCGGGGAAGCTCGCCTTCGCCTCGGCCGGCGTCGGCACCACCCCGCACATGGCGGGGGAGCTGTTCAAGGCGCGCATCCAGCAAGACATCGTGCACGTGCCCTACAAGGGCAGCGGCCCGGCGATGACGGATCTCATCGGCGGGCAGGTGCAGATGACGTTCAGCAGCATCACTGCGGCATTGCCGTTCATCAAGGACGGGCGGCTGCGCGGGCTCGCGACGACCGGCGCGAGGCGCGTCGCCACCCTGTCGAACGTGCCGACGATGATCGAGTCCGGCTTCCCGGGATTCGAGGTCAACCTGTGGCTGGGACTGTTCGTGCCGTCGGGCACGCCGAAGAACGTCGTCGCCGCGCTCAACGCGGAAGTCCGCAAGGCCTTGCAGAATCCCGGCGTCGCCGGCGGATTCGAGAAAGTCGGCGCCGAGCCGCTCGGCAATACGCCGCCGGAAGCCCGCGCCTACGTGAAAAACGAATTCGACAAGTGGGCGAAAGTCGTCAAGGACGGCAAGCTC
>JBOIEM010000111.1:0-5600 GCA_050741115.1 Burkholderiales bacterium | reverse complement strand
AGCGCGCGACGATGCCGAGGTTGTGGGTGATGATCACCATCGCGATGTCGAGATCGCGCGCAAGGTCCTTCATCAGCTTCAGGATCTGCGCCTGGATCGTGACATCGAGCGCGGTGGTCGGCTCGTCAGCGATGATGAGCTTGGGATTGCACGAGAGTGCGATCGCGATCATCACGCGCTGGCGCATGCCGCCCGAGAACTGGTGCGGGTACTGGTCGAGCCGGCGCTCGGCATCGGGAATGCCGACCATCTTCAGGAGCTGCGCCGCGCGCGTGCGCGCCGCCGCCTCGGTCAGATTGAGGTGGATCAGCAGCGGCTCCATGATCTGGAAGCCGATGGTCAACACGGGGTTGAGCGAAGTCATCGGCTCCTGGAAGATCATCGCGATGTCGCGGCCGCGGATCTCGCGCATCTCGTCTTCGGTGAGCTCGAGGAGGTTGCGCCCCTGGAACAGGATCCTGCCGCCGACGATGCGCCCGGCCGGTCTTGCGAGCAGGCGCATGATGGAGAGCGCGGAAACCGACTTGCCGCAGCCCGATTCGCCGACGAGCGCGACCGTCTCGCCCGGCCGCACCTTGTAGGAAATGCCTTCGACCGCGCGCACTACGCCGCGCGTCGTCACGAAATGGACGTGCAGGTCCTCGACTTCGAGCAGCCAGGGGCTCTGCGCCGCTCCGGGCGCAGCCGCCCCTCGCGCTGCGGTGGGTTGGTCCATCCTCCGGGGATTGCTGCTCGATGTGTTTGGGGCAGGCAAGATACCACGAACGAACCGGCCGCGAAAATTCCCGGTTCGTGACGTGACGCAGCAGCGCATCACGCCGCAACCCGTCCGCCTGTCGCTGATCGGCAAACCGGAAAGCCGCGCGGATTCAAGCGATTGCCCGGTGCCGGACGAAGCGTGTTGCTCAGCGGCGACGTTTTGAGCCACATCCACGTTGCGCCACTCGCCGCTAACAGGTTGATTTCGCGACATTTGCCGCTCCTGGCACGGATGTCGCAGCGACTGCCCTGCGAGCCAATCTGGCTCCACGCAGTATTTTTTTTAATCGTCAAGGAGGTGTTTGATGACTTCATGGAAGAAGGTTCGCTCCATCCTGATGATGGCGCTGTTCGTCACGCTGGGGAGCACGTCGCTTGCGGCCGCCCCCGCTCCATCGGCCGCATTGTCCGCAAACGCATTGTTCAGCGCTGCGGACACGCCGTCCCAGTCGCAGGACACTCCGGTTGACTGCAAGAAAAAGCCGGACGATCCGCGATGCAGGAACAAGCCGTACTAGCCTCTGCAATTCGGGGCGATGCCGCCTGACCGCGGCGGTATCGCAACCCCGCTGCTCCTCCCCCGAAGCGGTCGGCGCGGCCTTGCAAGCAAGGCTGCGTCTTGTTCGGGGGCCGGAAAGAACACACCTACGGAGGTCGCCATGAAAGCGAATGCGACGATGATTCTCGGCAGGACACTCAGTCTTACCCTCGCGGGCGCGCTGGTGCTCGGCCTTGCCGCCTGCGATCTGCAACCGAAAGCCGACAAGCCCGGCAAGAGTTTCGACAACCTCGTCGAAAACGCGGGTCGCGACCGCGAGTCGGCGCCGGCGCCCGCGGCGGCCCCGAAGGGCATGAATCGGTCCGTCGCCTCCGCCCCCGACGCGGTACTGGAGGCGAGAGTGAAAGCCGCCCTCTCCGCCGATTCGAACCTGCGCTCGGTGACGGTGGACGTCAAATCGACCGAGGGCGTCATCACGCTCTACGGCACGGCGGACACGCCCGCGAATAGCCACCGGGCCGCGATGGTCGCCTTGAGCGTGGACGGCGTCCGCTCGGTCAGGAACGAGATGGTCGTCGTCAGGGGATCCTGACGACTGGCGTCGCCACCGTCACGCGTTTATGCGCGCTTCCGCGATCTAGTCGGCGCGGATATTGCTCTCGCGCACCACCTTGCCCCACCGCGCCATCTCCGAAACGATGAACTTCTGAAGTGCCGCCGGGCTGCTGACGACGAGATCCATGCCGAGCGCCTCGGAGAGCTGCTTGTGCACGTCCGGCTGCTTGAAGACGCCGACGAGCTCGGAGTGAAACCGGTCTAGGATGGGCTTGGGCGTTCCGCCCGTCGCAAGAATCCCCCACCACGCGAGAGCCGAGAATCCGGGGAACCCCTGCTCCGCAACCGTCGGCACGCCGGGCAGCGTGCTGGCGCGCTTGTCGCCGGTGGTCGCGATGGCTCGGAGCTTCCCGCCCTTCACGAACGGGGTCAGAAGCGCCACCGTGCCGACGGCGAGGTCGATTCTTCCGCCCATCGCCTCCACGGTCATCGGTCCGCCGCCCTTGTAGGGCACGTGCACGATCCTGAAGCCGCCCGCCTGCTGCACCAGCGTCATCATGAGGTGCCCCAGGCTGCCGCTGCCGACCGAGCCGTAGGTCACCGTGTCGGGCGCCGCCTTCGCCGCCTTGATCACGCCCGCGAAGTCCTTGTACGGCTTGGCAGGGTTGGTCACGAAGCCATAGGGCGCGGTCGCGACCAGCATGACCGGCGCAAGATCCTTCACGGTGTCGAACGGGAGGTTGGGGATCAGGAAAGAGTTCACGACGTGCGTATCGAACACGAAGACGTAGGTGTAGCCGTCGGGTGTCGCCCTCGCCGCAATGCCCGTGCCGATCGAGCCCGATGCGCCGGTCCGGTTATCCACGATGAACTGCTGGCCCAGCACCGGCGTCAGCTTGACGCCTACCAGCCGCGCGAGCGGATCCACGGTCCCGCCCGGAGGGAATGGCACGATGAACCGCACCGGCCTCGCGGGCCAGTCGAGCTTCTGCGCAAACGCGGGCAGTACCGCAAGCGCGGCCAGCACCGCGACCGCCGCATGGCGAAAAACGATTGAACTCATCGCTCCTCTCCTCGAACAGTTCCCGGATCAGGTTAACACCGGCCGGACTTTACGCGCTGTACTTTTTCAGTCACGCTTGACCGATCACGCCGTATCGGTCACGGGTCCGGGGGGAAACATGATGAACATCAGGTTGGCGCTTGCAATCGTCCTCGTCGCGGCGATCGCCGCGCCCGCGGGGGCGCTCGCGCAGCAGAAATTCCCCGTCAAGACCGTCAGGCTGGTGCTGCCGTTCGCGACCGGCAGCGCGGTGGACGTGCTCGCCCGGCTCTACGCGCAGAAGATGTCCGAGACCTGGGGACAGCAGGTCCTGGTGGACAACCGAACCGGCGTGAGCGGCATCGTCGGCATGGAGTTCATCGCGCGCGCCGCCCCCGACGGCTATACCCTCGGCATGGGCAATGTCGCGACCCTCGCGATCAATCCGAGCCTCTATGCCAAGCTGCCCTACGACGTCGCGCGGGATTTCGTCCCGATCCTCTACGCCGCCGCGATCCGCAATTCCCTGGACGTGCACCCGTCGCTTCCGGTCCGGTCGGTGAAAGAACTGATCGCGCTGGCGCAAGCGCGCCCGGGCCAGCTCAACTACGCCTCGGGCGGCGTCGGCAGCGCTCAGCACATCCCGATGGAGATGCTGAAGGCGATGGCCGGCATCGACATCGTGCACGTCTCCTACAAGGGCCTCACCCCCGCCTTCAACGACGTCCTCGCCGGCCAGGTCCCGATGATGGTGTCGGGCGTCGTCACCGCGCTGCCCCATCACAAGACCGGCCGCCTGCGGATCATCGCGACCACGGGCGCGACGCGCACGCAGGTCACGCCCGAGATCCCGAGCATCGCGGAAGCGGGCGTGCCCGGCTACGACTTCGATTCCTGGACCGGCTTTCTCGCGCCGGCGGGCACGCCGCCGGCGATCGTCGCGCAGGTCCACGCCGAGACGGCGCGCATCAGCCGGCTGCCGGACATGCGCGAGCGCCTCACCGCGGCCGGCTTCGAGATCGTCGGCGGCCCGCCGGAAGCGTTCGCGGCACTGATCAAGTCGAACAACGCCCGCCTCGGCAAGGTGATCCGCGACGCGGGGATCAAGGCCGAGTGACTTCTCGGCTAGAATAGCAAGCCCGGAATTAACCCCATGTCGAATCCGAATCTCGCCGTACTCCTCGTGGCGTGCGCGTGGGCCTTGCCGCCGGGAGCCGCCTTCGCGCAGGAAAAATATCCCTCGCGCCCGATACGCCTCATTATCCCGTTCGCCCCCGGCGGCGGCAGCGATGTCACGGCGCGCCTGCTCGGCCCGCGGATCGCCGAACGGCTGGGACAGCCGGTGGTGATCGACAACCGGCCGGCGGCCTCGGGCGTCGTCGGCGCGGACATCGTCGCCAAGGCGGTTCCCGACGGCCACACGCTGCTCGGCACCACGGTCACGTTCGTGATCAACGGCACCCTGCAGAAGGGGCTTCCGTACGACGCGTTCAAGGACTTCACGCCGATCACGCAGGCGATCGTGTCGCCGTTCGGTCTGCTGCTGCACCCGTCGGTCCCGGCGAAAACGGTGAAGGAGTTGATCGCCTACGCGCGGGCGAGCCCCGGCAAGCTCCTCTACGGCTCGTCGGGCCCGGGCAGCTCCCCGCATCTCTCGGCCGAGCTGTTCCTGTCGATGGCCGGGCTCACGATGACGCACGTGCCGTACAAGGGCATCGCGCCCGCCATCACGGCGCAGCTGGGCAATGAGGTCCAGCTCACGTTCTCCAACGTGTTCTCCACCCTCGGGCACTGGAAGTCGGGGCGCCTGCGGCTCGTTGCCCACGGCGGATTGAAGCGCGTGGAGAGCTTTCCCGACGTTCCCACCATCGCCGAGTCGGGCCTGCCCGGCTACGAGTCGAGCAACTGGTACGGCTACGTGGCGACGGCGAAGACGCCGCCGGCGATCATCCGGACGCTGAACCAGGCGTTCGTCGCGGCCCTCAACGAGCCCGACGTGCGCAAGACGCTCATTGCCCAGGGCAACGACGTCATCGCCAATACGCCCGAGGCATTCGGGAGGGTGATCCAGGCCGATGCCGAGAGATGGGGCGGCATCGGCAGGAAGCTCGGCGTCAAGCTCGACTAGAAAGAGCGCTATTACAGCCGCCGATGGACGCCGAAATTTCAAGAACGCCTGGATCAATGACGGAGGAAACGCGATGCACTGCCTGAACATGACGTTCCGCACAGCGGCCCTCGCGTGCGCCGTCGCCGCGCAGCCGGCCGTGGCCGCGCAGCCCGACAGCGCGAAGGGCTACCCGAACAAGCCGGTGCGCTTCATCGTGCCGTTCGTGCCGGGCGCCGGCACCGACACCACCGCGCGCACCATCGCCCAGAAGCTCACCGATGCGTGGGGCCAGCAGGTCATCGTTGACAACCGCACCGGAGCGGCGGGCGCAATCGGCGTGGATCTCACCGCCAAGGCGGTCCCGGATGGCTACACGATCTGCCTGATCTCGGCCTCGCATTCCGTCAATTCCGCCACCAACCCCAAGCTGCCGTACGATCTCACCAAGGACCTGCAGGCGATTACCCAGGCTTCCTCGCTCTTCTACGCGGTGTACGTCAATCCCGCAGTCCCGGCGAAATCGATCAAGGAGCTGATCGCTTACGCCAAGGCAAACCCCGGAAAGCTGAACTTCGGCTCGTCCGGCACGGGCGGCCTGCAGCATTTCGCGGGCGAGATGTTCAATTACATGGCCG
>JBOIEM010000110.1:0-2884 GCA_050741115.1 Burkholderiales bacterium | reverse complement strand
GGGGTCCACGAGGTCGAAATGGGTGTCCACCCTGATCCGGAGGCCGAGCTGCTCGAGGCGCGCGCGCACGACCTCGCGGCGGCCGACGAGCGTCGGGCGCGCCATGCCCTCGTCCACCACCACCTGGACCGCGCGCAGCACGCGCTCGTCCTCGCCTTCCGCGTACACCACGCGCTTGGGGGCGGCCTTCGCCGCCTCGAATACCGGCTTCATGATGAGGCCGGACTGGTAGACGAACTGGTTCAAGCGCTCGCTGTAGGCGTCGAAATCGGCGATCGGGCGCGTCGCCACGCCGCTTGCCATCGCGGCGCGCGCCACCGCCGGCGCGATCTTCCCGATCAGGCGCGGATCGAAGGGGCGCGGGATCAGGTACTCGGGCCCGAAGGAAAGGTGCTGGTCGCCGTAGGCCCTGGCGGCGATGTCCGACTGCTCGGCCTGGGCGAGCTCGGCGATTGCCGTCACCGCCGCGAGCTCCATCTCGCGCGTGATGGTGGTTGCGCCGACGTCGAGCGCGCCGCGGAAAATAAAGGGAAAGCACAGCACGTTATTGACCTGGTTGGGGTAATCGGAGCGCCCGGTCGCGATCACCGCGTCAGGCTTGGCCTGCTTCGCCGCTTCGGGGCGAATTTCCGGATCGGGATTGGCGAGCGCGAGAATCAGCGGGCGCGCCGCCATGCGCTTCACCATTTCCGGCTTCAG
The DNA here is from genome assembly GCA_050741115.1 of Burkholderiales bacterium. Lineage (GTDB taxonomy): Bacteria > Pseudomonadota > Gammaproteobacteria > Burkholderiales > SG8-41 > SG8-41. The sequence goes on along the minus strand of JBOIEM010000110.1, from coordinate 2,185 downwards.
CACGCCGCCCGCGGAGAGCCCGAGGAAAATGTCGGCACCTTCCATGACATCGCCGAGCCTGCGCGCCCGGGTCTCGACCGCGAAGCCCTCCTTTTCGGGGTCCATTTCCTCCGTGCGCCCCCGGTAGACGACGCCCTTGATGTCGGTTACGACGATATTCGAGCGCGGCAGCCCCATGTCCACCAGGAGCTTGAGGCAGGCGAGCGCCGCCGCGCCGGCGCCGGAGGCGACGAGCTTCACCTTCCCGATGTCCTTGCCGACCACCTTGAGGCCGTTCAGGATCGCAGCGCCGACGATGATGGCGGTGCCGTGCTGGTCGTCGTGGAACACGGGAATCTTCATGCGCGCGCGGAGCTTCCGCTCCACGATGAAGCACTCGGGCGCCTTGATGTCCTCCAGGTTGATGCCGCCGAAGGTGGGCTCGAGGCTGGCGATGATGTCCACCAGCTTCTCCGGGTCGCGCTCATCCACCTCGATGTCGAAGACGTCGATGCCGGCGAACTTCTTGAACAGCACGCTCTTGCCTTCCATGACCGGCTTTGCGGCAAGCGGGCCGATCGCACCGAGTCCCAGCACCGCGGTGCCGTTGGTGATGACCGCCACGAGATTGCCGCGCGCGGTCAGGTTGCACGCCTCGCCCGGGTCGGCGGCGATCTCCTGGCACGCGATTGCCACCCCCGGCGTGTAGGCGAGCGCGAGGTCGCGCTGGTTGACGAGGCCCTTGGTGGGAACGATCGAGATCTTGCCGGGGCGCGGCAGCCGATGGTAGTCGAGAGCCGCCTTGCGTAGCTGGTCGTCCATTCTCGGGCCAGAAGAGGATCGCGCGTGTTGAGCGGCGCGTTGCCTCCGCTCCAACACGCGCAGTTAAACCGGCGCATCGCGTCCGGATTTAGCGGAAATTATAGCGGATCGTCGCTACACCCCCCCTTTCCGCGCCGCAGGAGGAGTTGGTTGCGCCGGCCGTTATAGAATCCGCCGTCATGGCCGACATCGCCGCCAGGCCGCGCGCCGAGCTCTATCCCGAGATCGAGCCCTACGGCACGGGCGCCCTCGGGCTCGACGGCGTGCACACGATGTACTGGGAGCAGTCGGGCAACCCCGAAGGCGCGCCGGCGTTGTTCCTGCATGGCGGTCCCGGCGCCGGCGCCTCGCCCGCCCACCGTCGCTTTTTCGATCCCGCGCATTACCGCATCGTCATCTTCGACCAGCGCGGAGCGGGTCGCTCGACTCCGCTGGGAGAGCTGCGCGAGAACACGACCCCGCAGCTCGTGGCCGACATCGAGCGGCTGCGCGCCCATCTCGGGATCGAGCGCTGGCTCGTCTTCGGCGGCTCATGGGGCAGCACGCTCGCGCTCGCTTACGGCGAGGCGCACCCCGAGCACTGCGCCGGGTTCATCCTGCGCGGCGTCTTCCTGTGCCGCAAGAGCGAGATCGACTGGTTCCTCTACGGCCTGCGCACGCTCTTCCCCGAGGCGTGGCGCGCTTTCGCCGAGGTCATCCCCGCCCCCGAGCGCGGCGACCTGCTCGCCGCCTACTACCGGCGTCTCGCCGATCCCGACCCCGCCGTGCACGTGCCCGCGGCGCGCGCCTGGAGCACCTATGAGGGGATATGCTCGACGCTCCTGCCGAGCCCCGAAACGGTGGCGCACTTTGCGGGAGACGTCGTATCCCTCGGGCTCGCGCGCATCGAGGCACACTACTTCAGCCACGGCATCTTCCTGCCGGAGAACGCCCTGCTCGAGAACCTGCACCGCCTGCGGCATCTCCCCTGCGTGATCGTGCAGGGACGCTATGACGCCGTGTGCCCCATTGTCACCGCCGACGAAGTGCACCGCGCGTGGCCCGAATCGGAGTACATCGTGGTGCCCGATGCCGGGCACTCGGCGTGGGAGCCCGGCATCAGCGGCGAGCTCGTGCGCGCCACCGAGCGTTTCAAGGCGCGGCGCTAGGCCGCGTGGTCACGGAATCAATACGGTCGATCCCGTCGTCTTCCGCGCTTCGAGATCGCGCTGCGCTTGCGCCGCCTCGCGCAGCGGATAGGTCTGGTTGATCGCGATCTTGACCTTGCCGCTCTTCACCACCGCGAACAGCTCCCGCGCCGCGCCGAGCAGGGCCTCACGCGAGGCGGTGTAGGTCATGAGGGTCGGGCGCGTCAGGAAGAGCGACCCCTTCTGGGCGAGCACGC
>JBOIEM010000109.1:0-12790 GCA_050741115.1 Burkholderiales bacterium | reverse complement strand
CCCGCATCGGAACGGAATGACGGCATCCTCACCGACGATATTCTCCGGCATGTCGCCAAAGCTCTCGAAGACTCGTTTCTCCCAGGAGAGCGTGCATCCCCAGGCGCCGTGCGTTCCGGCCACCACCATTTCGCGCCAGTCCGCCATGTGCTTGTAGCCGCGCCTGACGAAAATCTCTTTTGCGTTGCTCTGGGCATCGATTATCGTGGCATTGGAGAAGACGCCGGATGCGCCCGATTGCCACTGTTTGACGAGTTTTTCCACCCGGCCGGGAAGCGAGACATCGTCGCCGGCCTCGACGACGATGAACTCTCCCTTGGCCTTTCTTACGGCAATATTCAGGTGGCCATTGGTCCCCATGTTCCTGGCATTCACGCATCCGGTCACAAAGTGCGGCCCCTGATATTCGTCGATTACGGACCTGACAATCTCAAAGGTCCGGTCAGTGGATGCGTCGTCCGAAACAATAATTTCAAGCGGCTGATAGGTTTGAAGCAACGCCGATCTAACCGCCTCCGCAACGAATGTCTGCTGGTTATACGTAAGAAGTATGAAACTTACCAAAGGGGAGGAGATTTTCGATTGCACTATGGTCTACCTATTCATACTCAAGTCCGGTCCCGGCCGGGCAAAGAAACACCGCGATGATTTTGGCGCACATCAGACCCGTCACAACAATGATGATCGATGCCACGACAATGATGGACGAACTCTTGAAAATAGGCGAGCCGTTCCATACCGAATTCAATCCGCTCCCGCGGCCGAATCCTGTCCGCCGGACACGCTGCAAACATGGTTGAGCGAGCTGCAACCCCGGCGCGCGCGCAGCTGGAAGCCGTTTCTGCCGCGGACGGCCCGCCGCTTGCAGAGGGCCGCCTTCGACTGACCGGGAGCCTGCCGCGTCGCGCCGGTAACCTCGGTGCCAGCATCGCGATGTATTGTCGAGCGGAGGAGACCAGAATCCCGGAAAGCCGGCTTGATGGTCAAGGCTTGCGGGCGATGAGAACGTAAATGTTGCAGAACTGGTCCGGGAAAAAACGCATCAGAAAATTCTGCAGCCGCTGACCGAGCCACGACAAGCGATATCCTTCCGCCCGCGCCCGGTTTTCCTCGAATCGCTTGTGCCCGGCGGACCGGAAAAAAGCGAACTTGTACAGTATGGGCATGTTTTCCACGGGATAAACGGAATCCACGGCGAAGCCCGCGCGGACGAACAGCCGCTCGTACTCGGCTCGGGTCAGGTTCATTTTGTGGAAGAACCGCGGCTTGCCGCTCGGATCGCGATTCTTCGCGCGTCTGTCCGATAGCCAGTCGGTAAGGCGGGTCTGGATATTGTCGGCCCGGAAAGATGCGCAGACCGATCCGCCTTTGGCGAGCACTCGATGCGTTTCCGAGATCGCTTTCTCCAACCCATGCTCAAGATTGTGATACAGACCAAATGCCAGAACATGCTTGAACGATTGGTCTGCAAATCTAAGATTCAGGATATCCCCAACCTCCACATGCATGGACGGGTCGATCTCCTTGAGCTTACTGACCGCAACCTGGATAAAATCAACGCCGACGATATCGTAACCTCGTTCATGGAAGTAACGCAGGATGCGGCCGGCGCCGCAACCGGCTTCAAGGATTTTTCCCTCCTTGCCCTTTACCGTCAGCTCGGCGTACTTCAGCGGATAGACGGACGAATTCTCCATCGGCAGGTCGGCCGGAATATCGTCCCAGCGCTTCGTCCAATAGTCCTTGTTGTTCGCCCGTCTGTACGTAATTCGCATACGATCATGTTCCTTCGTGGTCCCTCACGCAGATTCCACACGCAAGCAGGACGAGGTAGCTTGCCACGTCACGGAACGAGATTCAGGCTTCTGAGCCGGATCGAAACCTGTTTTGCAACCTCAACATTTCCAGCAGGAGACAGGTGGCCGCCGTATTGATCATTGATGTACAGCTCCCGATGTTCCGTATTGAGAAAAGTCTCGGTAAGGTCAATCACGTGCAGCACCGGGCTCAGCTTTCGATAAAAATCCTGATACGGCGCACCTTCGGTTCCAGCCAACTTGAGGTCCAGCAATTGCGGCATCACGAGCACCAGCGGGAGGTGCCCGCGGCGACCCGCCACTTCCTTGAATCTCAGCAAGATTGCGCGCAAAAGCTCGGTTGATTCGCTGTCTCGGTACAAACAGTGCGCATCACGGATGTTATCCTTCATGACCAGAGTGAACGGGAGATTTTCCGACCAGGCACTCGAGACGCCGGCAATGCGCAGCAATCCCCGAAACGCCACTGCGTGAATGAGCTTGACCTGTTTCACCGGGTTGCGCATCAAACTGAAGACATACGGAAACCGGAACTGGAGGGAGCGAAACTTCCTTTCGTAGAAACCATCTGCCATCCGGATCTCGGGAAGTTTGTCACGCAAGCTGGCGAAATCCTCTGCGTTCTGCATGGGATTATCCAGAAGAACCAGCTTGCCTGCGGGGCCGAGCACGAATCGCGGCTTGAACGCGAACGTGTTTCCAAATTCCAGGTAATGCTTCCAGCGAGACTGTATCCGGCAAATCGTTTCCGGCACAAAGCCGATAACCACGATCCGCACCGTGCCCGGCAGCGTCGTGCCCTCGTAACGCAGGAGCGCCTGATCCAGTCCATAGTTGCCAACGCCAAAATTCAGGACGCCGAAACCTTCCAGCCTTGACAACTGAGCCTCCCAAGTCTCGTCATCCTCCACCTGCCGGCAGAAAACGTAGGAATCTCCAAAAGCCGCGACCAGCGGTCGCGAACCTGCAGATGTGCTCGAGCGTGCTCCCGCCGAATCGATCCGAAATGTAATCTCGCCATTCCGGCCGTGTTCAATGCCGCTGGTATTGGGCCTTCTCACCCAGCCCAGCCGCGGATCGAAGCTGCCGTCCACGAATTTTTGCAGTGCGCGGGAATCGAGGGTCGGCAACTCGTCCTTGCCCGTAATCAGCCACGGAAAACTGCGTCGCTGCAGCCTCACGATCAGGAAAAGTCCCAACTCGACAATCACCAATATGATGGCTGCGGCAAGCCAATTCATGCCTGGCCCAACACCTTTCGCACCGTTTCAAGTTCCATGACCTTGTCCGTCAGTTCCTTGAATTCGGGCAAGTCCGCATCATTGTCAATCACCAGCTCCGGATTCTCCGGCTCGGGAAACGGCAGGTCCACGCCCACCACGTTTGACATTTCCCCTTTCAACGCTCTCGCATAGAGGTTCTTGGTATCCCGCCTGAGCAACGTCTGCATCGACGCCCTGATGTATACCTCGGCGTAATCCGGGATGTTCCGCCTGTTCCAGAGTCGCCATTCGGGAAAGATCGAAAGTACGGCGGCCACTACGTGTATTCCCTGGTCGGCAAGAAACTTCGAAAGGCGAGAAAGCCGTTCAGCATTACGACGGCGTCCTTCCAGGGAGTGGTCAACGTCATTCCCGAAGAGCGCTCGAATCGCGTCACCATCCAGCAAGACCACCTTTTGGTTCAATTGACGGATTCTGCCAACGACCTGCCCGGCCACTGTCGTCTTGCCCGACGCTGACATGCCAATTATCCAGACAACCATGAACGTGGCTTTCTATTGGCTTAGTGGAGCAATCAGCGCGGTCGCTGTTTGACCTGCGACAGACCGTTCAGCGGCGTCCGTGCCGTTCTGATCCATGTCTAGTGGCCAATAAGTGAATCCAGCCTGCCGAGAATCTCCGCTGCCTTGAGTGAAGATATACCGCGATAATCCGCGAAGTACTTGTTGAACAGGATGGTTCGCCGGCGGGCCCACTCATCCCAAAGTTTCTCATCAGGAATCATGTTGTAAATATTCTGAAAGTCTTGCGTCCCGACAACCGGCGCAAGCTCGTGAAGCTCGAAATTGGACGTATTGAGCAACCAGGGACACTTTTCGCTGCCCGGCACATCGAGCAGTATCAGCTTCTTGCCCAGGTAAATCACGCTGAAGGCGCTGCCACCGTAATCACACAGGACCAAGTCAACCGCCTTGTAGAGCCTGTTCATGTCGCGCAAGGCGGTGCTGTCGATCTTGAATTTCAATGACCGCAACAACTCGACGTTCCTGGGCTCGGCGCGAAATGCGATCGGATGCGGTCGGGCTATGACGTTGTACTGCCCCATCAACCCGGCAATCAGGCTGGCAAAAGCGGGGATGGAGGTGGCGCCGGCTCCGGTTGTCGATATCCACAGTATGGTTTTCTTGGAGGGGTCAATGCCAAATTCTGCGACCACGCTGTCTATGTCCAGATCCTGATTGAAGTACTCATCATATCTCGGGTATCCCATGACCGCGGTTTTTCCCCTGAACCGATTCCTGATCGCCGCCTCATCGTTGGGTCCGTGGCAAAGAAACAGGTCGTAAATCTCGTTCCACGGCTGAAGACTCCAGCCCTCGCCAATATCGGCCCCGTACATGAAGCGAACCTGCTTGATGCCGGCCTGCAGGGGGATGTACTGAACTGGATCCCAAAAGCTGATTGCGTATCTTTCCCCCCTGCCAACCCAACCCCGTGCCCGGTTAATCACATGCTTGCAGAAGTTCCTCATCTTCTTCGCAAGTTTCGTAGTCGGGTAAACGCTTGAGCCGCCCATGCCGTGATTGCTCACAACATACTTGTACTTGACCCCCCGGCGGAGAAGATCGTCGAAGTAGACATATTCATAGCCCAGACTTCTTATTTTCTCGATACATTCCTCTACACCGGTGGCGATTTCCCTGCCGTCATGCACAAACGCGTTGAGCAATACAATGGTGAAGGCACTCCGATCCATGGCAGCCCATACGCTCGAGTAGTGGGCATACATGATCGGTTCGTGGACCAGGAAGGCGATCTTGTTGATTATTGTCACAAGAGCAAACCAGGATCAGGAATTCACATAGCCGTAGGTCCCGGTCGAGGTGCGTGGGGACACACGACCAACTTGTTGCATAATACGAAATCCATGCAAAAAAACAAAGAGAGAGCAACTCGAACTCGAACCGGGTCGGGCGCGTCCGTCGCCCGCGATGTGCCGGTCAGCAGCACGCGATCGTTCGCGTTCGGAACCAAAGCCGAGACTCTGGCGCAGCTCAAGCCCCTGGTTTCGCGGGGAATGGTGGCGGATCTCTTCTACTTCACCGCCGCTGACTGGCGTGATGACCGCGCTGCAATCCTGCGACAGACTCAGGAGAAGTTCGGGCGCGCCATGCTCGCGGTGCGCAGCAGCGCGCGTGGGGAAGACTCCACGGAAGGTTCCGCGGCAGGCGTCTATCGCTCCAGGCTGTCGGTGAACGGCGCAGACCGCGGCGAGCTCGCAGCCGCAATCGAGGAGGTGATTGCGTCCTACTCGGGCGACCCGGGCGATCAGGTCCTGGTGCAGCCGATGCTGGAGGGCGTCGTCGTCAGCGGGGTCATCATGACCCACGACGTCAGCCGCGGGTCGCCCTACTACATCGTCAATTTCGACGACGTGACGGGAAGCAGCAGTTCCGTGACTTCCGGAAGAGGCGCGCACAAGCTCGTGTTCGTCTATCGCAGCGCGCCGCGAACGCTGATCCGGTCGGACCGCGTGGCGAGGTTCGTCGAGCTTGCCGAGGAAGTGGAGGCGCTCTGCGGCAACGTGCCGCTCGACATCGAATTCGGGCTCTCGCAGGATGGGCAGCTGTATCTTTTCCAGGCGCGGCCGATCAGCCTGCACGCCAACTGGCATCCCAGCACCGAGCGCCGTGTCGCCCGGCAGCTCGCCGTGATCGAGCGGTTCCTCGAGCAGCGCTCGCTGCCGCGGCCGGGGATCGCCGGCCGCCGCACGATACTCGGGGTGATGCCCGACTGGAACCCCGCGGAGATCATCGGCATCGAGCCGAGGCCTCTTGCCGCGAGCCTGTACCAGGAGCTCGTCACGCGGGAGGTCTGGCGCCGCGCGCGGCAGGCGATGGGATACGCGCAGTTACCGGCGGAGGACCTCATGGTGCTGGTCGGGGGTCGCCCCTACATCGATGTGCGCAACAGCTTCAATTCGTTTCTTCCCGAAGGCCTTGAGCCTGCGATCCGGCACACACTGATCGATGCCTGGCTGGACCGGCTCGAAGCCAATCCAGAGCTGCACGACAAGATCGAATTCGAGATCGTGCCCACCTGCCGCGACTTTGCTTTCGATTCGGCCTTTCAGGAGCGCTTCGGCTCGCTGCTGCGGCCGGCTGCGCTGGCGGAATACCGGGAACGTCTCACCGCGCTGACCCGTGACTGCGTTCGAACCGACGCTGGCGGAACTCTGGCGGCCGCACAGGAGATGATCGCGAAGCTGGAAGCGCGGCAGCTCGAGCGTCCGGCCGGATCCGGACTCGACGGATATGGCTTGCTCGTGCGGGCGCGCTCGCTCATCGAGGAGTGCCGCCAGCTCGGTACCTACGCGTTCGCCATTCTCGCGCGCCACGCCTTCATTGCGGAGGCACTGCTGCGATCCGCCTTGCGGCGCGGCGCGATGAGGGAGGAACGCCTGTCGCAATTCAAGCGGGGGCTGCAAACGATAACCGGCAGGTTTGCCGATGACTACGCGTGCGCCTGCGGCGGCAAGATGCCCAAGGCGGCCTTTCTCGCGGCGTACGGGCATCTGCGTCCCGGAACCTACGACATCACCTCGCTTCGATACGATGAGCGCGGTGAGTCGCTGTTCGAAAGCGAACCTGCCGCCAAACGTCCAGGCAGCGCGCCCTTTGCGCTCTCGGAGAAGGAGCGGCACGATCTCACCCTCCTGGCGCGGGAAGCGGGGTTCTCGGATCTCGGCGCAGACCAGCTGTTCGAATACGCACGGGTCGCGATTTGCGGGCGGGAGCACGGGAAGTTCGTCTTCACGCGCAATCTTTCCGACGCGCTGCAGGCGATCTCCGAGTGGGGACGGGGGACGGGACTTGACCGCGAGGATCTGTCGTTCATCGAGTGGCCGCGGATGGAACGCGCGATCTCGGACGCGGGAACCGACGCGCTGGACCGGGTGTTGCTCGAGGACGCGGATCGCGGCCGCCGTGTGGCGAGCGATTTCGCGGCGCTGAAGCTGGGCTACCTGCTGCGCGAGCCCGATGACGTCTACGTGGCGACCCTGCACAGGAGCACGCCGACATTCATCGGCGCCGCCAAGGTCGAAGGGCCCGTGGCGAGGCTGGAGCCCAATACGCCCATGAACAAGGCGATCTTCGGCAGGATCGTGTGCATCGAAAATGCGGATCCGGGGTTCGACTGGATCTTCGCGAAAAACATTCTGGGCCTGGTCACCAAGTTCGGCGGCGCCAACTCGCACATGGCGATCCGCTGCGCCGAGCTCGGCGTGCCCGCCGCGATCGGCTGCGGCGAGCAGGCGTTCCGGCGCGTGATCGATGCCGGCGTGATCGTGCTCAATTGCGCCGAGAAGGTCGTGGGTCCACTGCATGGACGGTAGACGCCGCGCGCGCCGCCTTGGCGTGACGATGCGGCAGGCACCGGCGCAGGGATACCGGGAGCTGCGCGACGCGCTGGCGCGCGACTGGCATGCCTTTCTCGCCGCCGCCCTGCCGGAGGTCGCCTGGACGCCGATACCCAACGTGGGCGCGGCGGCCCGCCGCTTTGCCGACTCGTGGGGGCTCGACGGGCTCGTGCTGACGGGCGGCGAAGACGTTGGAAAGGTCGCGGCCCGCGATCGTACCGAAGCGGAGCTGCTCGACCGCTTTCTCAAGCGGCGCCAGCCCGTGCTCGGCGTCTGCCGCGGCTTGCAGTTCATGCAGCGTCATTTCGGAGGCCCCCTGGCACGGATTCCGGGGGATGCGCACGTGGCCCGGCGCCATCCGGTCGAGCTCATCGGACGCAGCATTCCCGTGACGGGGCGGCGCGGCAGCCTGAGTGTCAACTCCTACCACGGAATCGGGATACGGCAGGACGACCTGGCGGCCCCTTTCAGGGCTTTCGCAATTTCCGCGGACGGCTTCGTCGAAGGCGCCGTTGTCCCCGGCGCCGCGATCGTCGGCGTGATGTGGCATCCCGAGCGCGAGCGCCCTTTCAAGAGCTTCGATCGCGCGCTGGTGCGTTGGTTGTTCGGGTATTAGCGGGGCGCTGACCATGTCCGTCGCTCAGGCGGAGCAGCCGGTGCGGCGCGCCGTCATACTCGCGGCGGGACGCGGCTCGCGCATGGGCGGGCTTACCGACGCCAAACCGAAGTGCCTGATCGAGCTCGCGGGCAAGACCCTGCTCGACTGGCAGATCCAGGCCCTTGCCGTGGCGGGCATCACGGAGAACACGCTGGTCACGGGCTATCTGGAGCATCTGCTGCGCGATGCACATCCCCGCGCGATCACCAATGCCAGATGGCGGGAGACCAACATGATTCGCTCGCTCATGTGCGCGCGTGAGCTTCTCTCGTCCTTCCCGGCCGTCGTCGGCTACGCGGACATCCTCTACCACCCCTCCGCGCTGCGGGCGCTGCTTGCCACCCGATCCGGCATCGCGCTTGTCTACGACACGATGTGGGAGGAGCTGTGGCGGGAGCGCTTCGCGGATCCGCTGGCAGACGCCGAGTCGTTTCATGCGCAAGACGGGTGGGTTGTGGACATCGGCAGGAGAATCAGCCGCCCGGACGAAGCCAACGGCCAATATATGGGGCTGCTGCTGTTTCGCCCGGAGGGCTGGGTCGCCGTCGAGGGATTTCTCGCCGGCTTGGCCCCGTCGACCGTCGACCGGCTGGACATGACGGGCATGCTGCGCCAGATGGTGTCGGCGGGGACCCGGATCGAGGCGGTTTCCGTAGCGGGAGGATGGTGCGAAGTGGACTCGGCGTCCGACATCGCGTTATATGAGCGCCGGCTCGCGGAGCAAGCCCGCGGCGGCCGGCCCTGGGCTCACGACTGGCGTGCCGGAGACCAGCCCGCGTAGCGGCCCGAGCCGCTCAATCCGCTTCCATCAAATCGGCCAGCGCGGCCCTGACCTTCAGGGGCGGCACTTCGAAGGTGGAAACGACGTATTCCGTTTCCGACGCGAAGCTCGCCCTCGAGCGCAGGTGATCACCGGCGACATAAAGGAACCGGGCGCCCGCCGTGCGCGCCAGGTTGGCGTGCATCGAATAGGTCTTGTTGCGATCGCCGGTGAGCGCCAGTACTCTCGCTCCCGGCCTGCAGAACAGCAGATTGGACAGCGCGGCGCCGCCGGGACCGGCGATCACGTCGGCGTGGTGAAACTGCCGGACTTGATCCAGGAAGCCGAGGGTTTCCGGCCGGACCAGCGTAAATCCCGCGCGCACGAATTCCTTTTCCAGCTCGCGCTCGTTCCTCACGGTCCGGCTGCGGAATCCTCGACGCGAAAGATAGATCTTTTTCGGCAGCTCGGGTCCCGGAACCATGCTTCGCAAGGCGCGCTCGCGCAGGTAATCGAGATGCGGCTCCGAGAGCGCCGAGCCCGTCCAGTACGGCAGGTCGAAGCGATCGGGGTGATGGGTGGGCGTGGATGCAAGCCACAGCTTTCGAACATGGAGCAGCGTGCGAGGAGGGTGAAGATGCAACGGCCATTCACCCACGACCGCACGCAACGATTCGAAATGCTGGCGCGGCATGCCGGCATCCACGATGAGGGGCACGCGCCTGAGTTCCGGTCGGCTCTCAAGGGCGAGACCTTTCGGCAGGTACTCGATCAGCCAGTGAAAGTAGTTCGCGGAGCAGCGCCCCGATAGCAGGATGCCCTCGTCCAGGCGCGTTTCATGATCGAAGGGATACCACATCAGTGCCTGCTTTTCCCCGCCGTCGACGGGCGTGATGTACTCCCAGCAACCCGCCACGAAGTCGTGCCGCGGGTGCGCGGCGGGCTCGTAGATGATCAATTCGCCGTCGCTCACGATGGTAAACCCGCCCATGACCGTTACAGCGCTCACGCTGCCGAGCCAGCAGGCCGGCGCCTCCACGGTGCGCTCGGGGCGCGTGTCGGGCTCCCCGAAAACCGGCGGTTCGCGAAAGGTGTAGGTCTTTGCCGGGAACAGCTCGTGCAGCTGCGCACCGGGATCATCGCGGATATCCCGCACGTTCAGGACGCGGATGCTCGCCCGGCTTCCTCCCAGCAGCTGCCGGTTCCGTTCCAGTGCGGTATCGACCGCCTTCACCAGGCCGAAGCGCGCCATCAACTCGACGCCGAGGTGCAGCGCCTCCAGAGTTCTCGGTGCAACCGAAACCAAGGAAGCCTCGATCTCCGCCAGGAGTCGCCGGCTTCTTATGGCTTCGACGAAACCCCGCAGGCGCAGCGGATCCACTCGCTCCGGATTGCGATTCCAGTTTCCCAGCGCCGCGAGATAACAGGCCTCGCCGGCCTGCGTTTCGCCGTTGCGCATCAGCGAGCTCGCGTAACGGACGCACAGGGCGAAGTGGTCGGGATAGAACCTGAGCAGGAAGCGCAGGAGCGCGCGCGAAGCTCCGGGCCAGTCCCGCTCGAGTAGAATGGCGAGCCCGCAAAGGAAGCAGAACAGCAGGCCCTGGGAGCGGTTGGCATCCCAGAACGCCACCACGCGCGCTCGCGCCGGACCCGCCAGCGCGAGGACCTGATCGGACAGGGAGCGCAGCGCCCTCCATCGCGACGCAAGAACGCGTTTGCCGGGTGTGCCCAAGATCAAGCTGCCGGGGATCCGGGCGAGGATCTCTGAATCAGGCGAGCGCCGTGAATCAAGGACGTTCGTCGCTCCGCAGCCAGCTCTCGACGATTTCCCGCGGATAGCCCCGGTGGAACCGGTGCATCCACGGGTAGGCCGCTTCATGCGGCCGGTCGGTCATCTTGAGCTCGCTCGTCCTGCACATCACCCGCGCCGGATTCCCCGCGACCACGTGGTCCGCCGGCACGTCGCGGGTGACCACGCTGCCCGCGCCCACGAGCGAGCGCGTCCCGACGCGCACACCGGGGAGGATGCAGGCCATGGCCGCGATGATCGCGAAATCCTCGACCGTCACGCCCAGCCAGACGTCGCTGGGCGGGCGCGGGTCGTTGGTGAGCACCACGTGGGGAAGGATCCAGACGAAGCTGCCGATGCGGCACCCGGGCGCCAGGAAAACGCCGCTGTGCGTGCGGCAGTGCTCGCCGATGACGAGATCGCCCTGCAGGTCCGAATAGGTGCCGATCTGCAGGTCGCGGCCGGCGATCGTCCGCTCGCGCACGCTCACGTGATGGCCGGTGCGCAGCCCCGGCCCGAACTCGCTGCCCTCGTAGAACACGCTGTGCGAGCGGATCAGCGAGCCGGCTCCGATCCGGAGCGGCTTTCCCTCGCTGCGTGCGGAAGGGTAGCCGATGATGCAGTGGGTATCGATGCTGACGTCATCCCCGATCTCCACGTTCTCGTGGATCACGGTGTAGTCCCCGACCCGCACGTTGCGGCCGAGCCGGGCTTTTTCTGCTATGGACGCGGACATGAAGGCGTCGAAAGTCGGATACAATGGCGGCGCGCCGGCGATGACACTCCTCGAGCCGCGCGGGCATCAATGAGCCTGGATCGTTGCAGACTGATCGAACTGCCGAAGATCGTCGACGCGCGCGGCAACCTGAGCTTCATCGAGGGCGAACGGCACGTTCCTTTCGCGATCAAGAGGGTCTATTACCTGTACGACGTCCCCGGCGGAGAGACCCGGGCCGGGCACGGCCACCGCACGCTGCAGCAGTTCATGATCGCGCTCTCCGGAAGCTTCAACGTAATCCTCGACGACGGCAGGGGCACGCGCACCCTCCAGCTGAACCGTCCGTTCACGGGATTGTACATCTGCCCGGGAATCTGGCGCGAGCTGGTCAATTTCTCCTCGGGGGCGGTGTGCCTGGTGCTTGCCTCTGAGCACTACGATGCCGCCGATTACCTGCGCGACTACGAGGAGTTCCGGTCCTTCGTCGGGTGCGGCCGATGAGGGTGCCGTTTCTCGACCTCGCCGCGCTGCACGCCGAGATCGCCCGGGATCTTGGCGACGCGTTCCAGAAAGTCGTGAAGTCCGGCCGCTTCATCCTCGGCCCGGAGCTCGAGCAGTTCGAAGCGGAATTCGCCGCCTATTGCGAGGCCCGGCACTGCGCCGGGACGAGCAACGGCCTGGATGCGCTGCACCTGATCCTGCGGGCCGCCGGGATCGGGCCCGGCGACGAGGTGCTGGTGCCGTCGAACACGTTCATCGCGACCTGGCTGGCGGTGAGCTACGCCGGCGCGACGCCCGTGCCGGTCGAGCCGAGCCCGGAAACGTACAACATCGATCCGCGGGCGGCGGAGGCCGCGATCACCCCGCGCACCCGGGCCCTGATCGCCGTCCATCTCTACGGCCGGCCGGCGGAGATGGCGTCGCTCGGGCAAATCGCGTCCCGCCACGCCCTGCTTCTCGTCGAGGACGCAGCCCAGGCGCACGGGGCGCGCTGTAACGGGCGCCGCGCCGGCGGCATTTCGGACATCGCGGCGTTCAGCTTTTACCCCGCCAAGAACCTCGGCGCGCTCGGCGACGGCGGGGCGGTGGTGACGAACGACGCGCAGCTCGCCGACCGGGTGCGGCGGCTGCGCAACTATGGATCGGCGCGGCGATACCGGCACGACGACCGGGGCTACAATGCCCGGCTCGATGAGCTGCAGGCCGCGATCCTGCGCGTGAAGCTCCGGCGCCTCGACGCGTGGAACCAGCGCCGGCGCGAGGCCGCAAACCGCTACCTCGGGCTCCTGCCGGCGGATCGCCTCGTCCTGCCCCCGGCGGACAGCGCGTGCGAATCGGCCTGGCACCTGTTCGTGGTCAGGTCCCGCGATCGCGACCGGCTGCAGGCGGCGCTGCAGGCGAAAGG
>JBOIEM010000108.1:0-7610 GCA_050741115.1 Burkholderiales bacterium | reverse complement strand
CGGCCTTCGCCCCCAGCTCGGCAAGCAGTTCCACGGTAAGGCCCGTCGCGCGGTAACGTAGGCCCTTCAGCTGGGCGGCGGAGCCGAGCGGCCACCTGAACCACCCGAGCGGCTGCGTCGGCATCGGGCCGTAGAGGAAGCCCACCACGTCAAGGTTGAGCATCTTGGTGAGCAGCTCGTTGTAGAGTTCCCTGCCGCCGCCGTATTCCATCCAAGCGAGGAAGTTGTTGGCGTCCATGCCGAGAGCGGGCCCGGTGCCGAACAGCGAGCACGCGGAATTCTTGCCGTACCAGTAAGCGGGTACCCCGTGGCAGCCGTCCAGCGTGCCCTTGTGCACCGCGTCGAGCAGGTCAAATGGCTTGACCACCGCGCCCGCGGGCAGCACCTCGATCCTCAAGCGCCCGCTGGACATGTCGTTCACTTTCTTCGCGTAATCGAGCGCGTATTCGTGGAAGATGTCCCTGGCCGACCACGCGCCCTCAAAGCGGAGTCTGATCGGCGTCTGCGCGACCGCAATCATCGGGAAGCCGGCGATCACCGCGCCGGCGGCGGCCGTTATCGTGCCGGTCAGGAACCGACGGCGGGAGGCGCCTGGTTCTCCGAGCAATCGGGACTTGCTCTTCAGGGAATTCTTGCGCATTTCGTCCTTCGAAGGCCTGGATTTCAGTCAGAGGACATGCCGCGCCGGAACCCGGCCACAGATCACCGCGGACAAACCGTAGAATGCTCGGAGTTTGCGCAGCAGTCAGCCGCGCACGAGAAGAACCATCACGCCCGGCGCCGCCGGCTGGCGCGGGCCGGCACGCTCACTCATCCTTTTCCTGGAACGTGTCCCAGAGATCCCGCGCCATCATCGCGAGGCCGACCAGCACCACGATTCCGAGCGCGATGTCCTTCATTTTCAGCACGTACGGTATGACGAAACCGGCGAACAGCACCATCGCCACGATGCCCGCAAAGATCTTGAATGCCATGTCGTGCTCCTGTTCCCGTTTCAGCTCGCTTCGACGCGCGTGGCGAGCCAGCGCGCGGTGCGCAGCAGGCGCGCGTCGCCGTATCGCGGGCCGACCAGCTGCGCTCCCAGCGGCAAGCCGTTCTCGCCCTTCATGACGGGCAAATTCACCGCGGGCATGCCCGCGAGCGTCCAGAGCGTGCAGAACATCGGGCTGCCGGTGGACTGCAGGCCGCGCGGGGCTGTGCCCGCCGCCGCCGGCGTCAGGATCGCGTCGTAGCGCTCAAACAGTTCCGCGAAACCTTCGTTCAACACCGGGATGCGCGCCAGCGCCACCTGATACTCGAGCGCGGTGATCTTGCGGCCGCGTTCGAGCTGCGCGCGCAGCGACTCGCTCAACTGGTCACGCCCCCGGTTATATTCGACCACCAGGTTGGCGGCCATCTCGGCTTCCATGATCGTGCGGTGCCACTCGAGCGCGTCCCGCGCGCTTTCCGGCAGCGAAAACTCCTCGGCGCACTCGCCGAGATGCTCGATGAGCTCAGCGAACGCCTCGCGGGTGTCGGGCTCGGTCTGGTCCCAGAGCGGCGTCTTCACGAACGCAAATCGCGGCGGCGTGGGCGGCTCCTCCGCCGCGACCTGCGCGAACGGGATGCGCGCCCGCGGCGGCAGCGTATCGGGATCGCGCTCGTCGTACCCCACGATCTGCTCGGATACGAGCGCGAGATCCTCGATCGTGCGCGCAAAAACGCCAATCTGGTCAAGGGTGCGCGAGAGCTTCAGCACGCCGTGCCGCGAGATCAGGCCGTGGGTCGGTTTGAAGCCGTAGACGCCGCAGTACGCGGCCGGACGGATCACCGAGCCGTTCGTCTGCGAACCCACCGCCACCGGCACCATCCCGCACGCGACTGCGGCCGCCGAGCCGCTCGAAGAGCCTCCCGGCGTGTGCTCGGGGTGGTGCGGATTGCGGGTCTTGCCGGGCGCGTAGGTGGCGAGCTCCGTGGTGACGGTCTTGCCCATGATCACCGCGCCCGCGGCGCGCAGCAGGGCGACGGCCGAGGCGTCGCTCGCCGGCGTGCGCCCGGCGTGCAGCACCGTGCCGTCCTCGGTTGGCATGTCAGCGGTATCGAAAATGTCCTTGATTCCGACCGGCACCCCATGCAGCGAACCAACCGGCGTGCCCCGCTTGCGCTGCTCGTCCGCCGCGCGCGCCTGCCCGAGCGCGTGTGCCGGGTCGAGAAACGCCCACGCCTGCACGCGCGCGTCCACCTCGCGCACGCGCGCCAGGCACGCCTCGACGAGCTGCTCGGAGCTGATCGCCCCGTCACGGATCAGACGCGCGGCATCTGCCGCGGAGAGCCAGTTCATTTGAGCCGGGTCCATCGGAGCTAGCTGCCATAAATCGCCCTCGGCAGCCAGATCGCGAGCTGCGGCCACAGGTAGATCACGACCATCGACAGGACCACGATCATCTGGAACGGCATGCAGCCCCAGAAGATCTGCGTGATCAGCACGTGCGGCGGCGCAATGCCCTTTAGGTAATAGGCGGCCATCGCCATCGGCGGCGAGAGAAACGCCGTCTGGAGGTTCAACGCCACGAGCACCCCGAACAGCAGCGGATCGATCTGGAAATGCCCGAGCATCGGCAGGAAGATCGGCACGAAGATGATGATGATCTCGGTCCATTCGAGCGGCCAGCCGAGGACAAAGATGATGATCTGCGCGACGAGCAGGAACATGAGCGGGCTCAGCTCGAGGCCGAGCACGAATTTCTCGATGATGGCCTGGCCGCCGAGATAGCCGAAGACGCCGGCGAAGGTGGCCGAGCCGACGAAGAGGAAACACACCATCGCCGAGGTGCTCGCAGTGAGGTAAACGGATTCCTTGAGCCGCCCCCAGGTGAACTGGCGGTAGGCGACCGCCAGCGTCGCCGCTCCGAACACGCCGAGAGACGCCGCCTCGGTCGGCGTCGCCAGGCCGAACATGATCGCGCCGAGCACGGAGAGAATGAGGACCGCGAGCGGCACGAACGACTTGAACAGCAGCACGACCACCTGTGCCACCGGCACTTTGAACCCCTCCTTCGGCAGCGGCGGCGCGAGCTGCGGTTTGAATATCGCGAGGCCCACCGCGAACACAATGTACATCCCGGCGAGGATGAAGCCCGGAACGAGCGCGGCGGCGTAGAGCTGGACCACCGACATGCCGGCCATCGCGGCGTAGACGATCAGCATGATCGAAGGCGGTATCAGGATGCCGAGGCAGCCGCCGCCGCACACGACCCCCGAGGCGAGCCGCACGTCGTAGCCGGCCTTGAGCATCTGCGGAAAGGCGAGGAGCCCCATCAGCGTCACCACCGCGCCGACGATCCCGGTGGCGGTGGCGAACAGCGCGCAGGTCACGAGCGTCGCCACGGCGAGCGATGCGGGCACGCGCCTGAGCGCGAGCTGGATGCTGTAGAACAGGTTGTCGAGCAGGTTGGACCGCTCGACCAGGTAGCCCATCAGCAGGAACAGCGGGACCGCGACCAGCACGTCGTTGTTCATGACAGTGAAGGTGTTCTGCGTGAGGAGATAGAACACGCGGTTGTCGAAGAAGGCCTGGTTCGGCAGGAAGTAGGCGTAGTAGCCAAACCCCACGCCGAGCGCCATCAAGGTAAAGGCGATCGGGAAGCCGATCATGATCGCGAATACCAGGATCCCGATCATCACCAGGGCGACGATTCCCGGATCGATCATCGCGCGGCTTCCTGCGCGCCTTCCTGGGCGGCCTTTTTCGCGTGCTCCTCGAGGAGCTGCTTCTCGAGTTCCTCGACGTCGTGCAGGCGCGGCGCCCAGCGATTGTCCCGGATGCACTGGATGCAGCGCAGGACCTCGGCCAGCCCCTGCAGCGCGAGCAGCCCGGCGCCGAACGGGATCAGCATCTTGAGCGGCCAGATCGGCACGCCCGCCGGGCTGTTGACGCTCACCTCGCGGATCTTCATCGAGGTGAGGCCGTAGTCCCAGCCCGAGATCACCAGCGCGAGGACGCCGGGAAAAAAGAACAGAATGTAGAGCACCAGCTCTACCGTCGCCTGGGCGCGCGGGGCCCACAGCCGGTAGAACATGTCGGCCCGCACGTGCGCGCCGCGCGACAGCGCGTAGGCGCCGGCCATGAAGAACATCGCGCCGTCCAAGGTGTAGCTCATATCGAACGCCCAGGACGTCGGCGCCCTCAGCACGTAGCGTACGAACACCTCGTAGCAGGTGCCCATCGTCAGGATCACGAGGCCCCAGGCGAAGGCATGGCCGATCGTGCGGCTCAGAACGCCTATGCCGTAGATGAAACGGTTGACCATGCTTGCCCCCCGGCGCCTTCACCCGCGCAAAAGAACGGGGCGGCGCTCGCCGCGCCGCCCCGTTCGCTTCACTCGATAGCCGCGGGCACGCTCAGGCGATCTTGGTCTTGTACACGTGCTCGAAGGCGAGCCGGTAGTCGGCCGCGTTGTACTGCTCGTAGTAAACGACGCGCTGGTACCACGCTTTCTGCGAATCGAGGATCTTCTTGTTGATCGGGTCCTTGCTCAGCTCCGCCGTCAGGTTGTCCCAGGCCTTGAGCTGCTCGAGCATGATGCTTCTCGGCGTGCGGATCACGTTGACCTTGTGCTTGTCCTTCAGGACCTGCAGATCGCGCGAGTAATTCTCCATCGCGAGCCAGAAGTTCGAGGAGTTCGCCGCTTCGACAGCATACCGCAGGATCGCCTGCAGGTCCTTCGGCAGCGACTCGTACTTCGGCTTATTGAAGACGATCTCGAAGCTCTCCGACGCCTGGTGGTAGCTGCCCATCATGTAGTTCTTGAGCACGTCCTGGGCGCCGAAGCGCATGTCGGAGGTCGGGTTGTTGAACTCGAAGGCGTCGATCACGCCCCGCTCGAGCGCCGGCATGATCTCGCCGCCCGGCAGCTGCGTCACTTTCGCGCCCATTGCCTGGTACAGGTCGGCGGCGAGGCCCACGGTGCGGTACTTGAGGCCTTTCAGCCCCGACGCATCCTTGATCGGCTTCCTGAACCAGCCGAGCGGCTGGGTCGGCATCGGGAATACCAGGAAGCCGACGACGTTGAGGTTCAGATGCTTCTGCACCAGTTCGTCGTAGAGCGCTTTCCCGCCGCCCTGGTAGAACCATGCAATCGTGTGGTGCGCGTCGTTGCCGAACACCGGTCCCGTGCCGAAGAGCGACGCCGCCTTGTGCTTGCCGTACCAGTACACAGGCACGCTGTGGCAGGCGTCGAGAACCCCCTTGCTCGTTGCGTCCATCACCTCGAACGCTTTGACCACCGCGCCGGCGACGAGGTAGTCGATGCGCATACGCCCGCCGGCCATGTCATTGACGCGCGTCACGTACTCCTGCGCCATCTCGTTGAAGATGTCCTTCGCGCCCCACGCGCCCTGCATCTTGAGCACGATCGGCGCCTGGGCCACCGATATCATGGGGAAGCCGGTGATCGCCGCGCCGGTGGTCGCTGCCGCGGCCCCAGTCAGGAACTTGCGGCGCGTCGCGCTGGGATGCTCCGGCGCTTTTGCCTTCTCGTTCAGGAATTTTTTCAGCATGTCTGTCCTCCGATGATGTGGTTGTACAAGGCGGCAGTAATGATACCGGGATGCAGGCGGTAAGGTACCTCTGAATTACTGACGGACCGGATTTTGTTATGCGGAATGCCTTACTGCTCCGTGGCAATCCTATACCTCAGGGTATGCGAAATCAAGCACTCGGTAACCTGGGTCGCAGCGACTTTGGCCGCGTACCTTACACGGAACTTACCGTTGTTATTCCATGCGATGCGCGGTGTCCTTCACCAACCGCATCAAGCAAGTGGTCGGCTCGTCAGAGCCCCGAGGGGGCCAGCGCTTAACGTGGAGCCGGCGCTGTGACCGCGGCAGGCGGCGCCACCGGTTTTCCCCCCTTGTGCTTGGCGTTGGGGTGCCAGCCCAGAATAAATAACAGCGCGAAGAACCCGATCACGTAGGCGATCGCCACGTGCCAGCCATGCCTGAGCCAGAGTCCGACCGACTTGGCCTCCGGGTACATATTGGACAGCGCGACCCCCGCCGAGGAGCCGAACCAGATCATCGAGCCGCCGAATCCCACGGCGTAAGCGAGGTAGCCCCAGTCGTAGCCGCCCTGCTTGAGCGCCAGCGCGGTCAGCGGAATGTTGTCGAACACGGCCGACAGGAATCCCAACCCCAGGGAGCTCTGCCATGACGCAGCCGGCAGCTTCTCCACCGGCATCATGGACGCGCAGGTGATGAGGGACAACAGAAAGATGCTGCCCTTCAAGGCTTCGGGGAGCAGCGTCCACTCCGGCTTGCGCACGGGAACGCACGCCAGGATCGCAATCCACACTGCCGCGCCGATGAAAGGAAAGCGGTCCGATACGTGCGGGAATTCGAGATTGACCACGACGTTCGCGCCGATGGCCGCGGCGAGGATCACGGCCACGATCCCGACCCGACTCCAGTCCACATGCATGCGCAGCGAGGCGTCCTTGACGATCGGTGAGTAGCGCTGCTGCTGCAGCGCAGCGGGCACGCCGAACACGACGAGCGCAACGCCTGCGGCGACAAACGCTTCCAGCACGTCGACCGGGCTCACCCCGTCGATCCACATCATGGTGGTGGTGGTGTCACCCACCACGCTGCCTGCGCCGCCGGCGTTGGAGGCCGCGACGATTGCCGCAAGGTAGCCGATGTGGACCTTGTGGCGGAATACGGTTGCGGCGATGGTGCCGCCGATCATCGCCGCCGCGATGTTGTCGAGAAAGCTCGACAGCACGAAGATCATGACCAGCAGCACGAACGCGCCTTTCCAGTCGTCGGGCAGGAAGCGCGGCAGCACCGCCGGGATGTGGCTCTTCTCGAAATGGTTGGAGAGAATCGCGAATCCGAGCAGCAGCCCCAGCAAGTTCGTCAGGATGACCCACTCGTGCAGCATGTGCTGGCCGAGGCCCGGCAGCCCCGCCCCCGTCTTAAAACCGGTGAAGCCAAGCTTGTAGAGGGTGATGACCGCAAGCCCGGCGAGCGCGACCTGCAGCGTGTGGCGGTGAAACAGCGCAACGCCCAGCAGGGTCAACCCGAACAGGATGAAGTCGATCGGAATGCCGAACAGCGCCGGCCCCACGCCCCCCGCACCCGCGTCCGCAGCAACTGCGGGACACACGATGGCGGCGAGGACGACCGCAGTCATGCAGAGCGCCGCCGCGCGGCGCGCGAAGCCGAAACGGGTCACGATGGTCCGGGTGGCGGGGCGGTCAGAAGCCGCGCAATTCTGTCATCCGCCGGGCTGGCGCTTTCCAGTCGCCTCGAGAAACGACGAGAGCAGATCCATCGGCACCGGGAATACGATGGTGTTGCTCTTGTCCGTCGCGATGCCGCCGAGGGTTTGCAGGTAGCGCAGCTGCATCGCCTGCGGTTGCCGCGCGAGCATCTGCGCCGCCTGGAGCAGCTTTTCGGCGGCCTGCAGCTCGCCCTCGGCGTGGATTACCTTGGCGCGCCGCGTGCGCTCGGCTTCGGCCTGCTGCGCGATCGCCCGCACCATCGAGGGATCGATGTCCACGTGCTTGATCTCGACGTTCGACACCTTGATGCCCCAGGCGTCGGTCTGCGCGTCGAGGATCTTCTGGATG
>JBOIEM010000107.1:0-10337 GCA_050741115.1 Burkholderiales bacterium | reverse complement strand
AGTCCGATTTGATGCAGCTTGTTGCGCATTGCCTGCTCCTTGAAGCCCCTGAGACGAATCCCGCCGCCTTCACACCCCCCATTGACATAGGGGGGCGGGGAGGCTCGTTTCGCGCCTTACTTGATGTTGACCCAGTCCAGGGGATCCAGCGGCCTGCCCTGGTACCGAAGTTCGAAGTATAGACCCGAATTAGTGTTGCCGCCGCTGTTACCTACCGCCGCGACGGCCTCGCCGCCGTGAATTATGTCACCGACCCGCTTGTAGAGCGCCTCGTTGTTGCCGTAGAGGCTCATGAACGCGTCGCCGTGGTCGATGATCAGCAGGTTGCCGAACCCGCGCAGCCAATCGGCGAACACGACGCGGCCGTCTGCGACCGCCCGCACTTCCTCGCCCGCCCGGGCCGCGAAGAACAGGCCCTTCCACAGCACCCCGCCATCTGAACGTGGACTGCCAAAGCGGTTGGCAAGTTCCCCCCGGACCGGCGGGCTCAGCCGGCCCCTGAGCCGCGCAAAGGGACTGTCGTCGGGCGGCGCCGCGGGAGCAGCGTCGCGGCGCGACCGGGGCGCGGGCTTGGAGCGCGCCATCAGCTTCGCCAGGCTCGCGACCAGCCGCGCGAGCCGCGCCTCGTCGCGTTTCAACGTGCCGATCTCGCGCCGCTGGCGCTCGATGTCGCGCGAGATCCGCGCGAGCACCTGATTGCGCGCGCGCTTCTCGCGCTCGAGGCGGGCGCGCTGCGCCCGCTGCTCGGCGGTCACGGCGGAGAGCTCGGTGGCCTTCTGCTCCGCTTCCTGCGCAAGCTCGCGCAGCCGTGCGAGGCCCGCGCGCAGCTCCGCGATCAGCTCGGCGCGCGCCCGGGAGAGGTAGCCGAAATAGTGGAGGCGGCGGCTGATCTGGTTTGGATCCTCGCGGTTGAGGAGCAGCCTCAGCGGCTCGGCCTGGCCGCCGAGGTAGTGCCGGTAGATGAGGTCCGCCAGCAGCGCCTGCTGCGCCTTCAGCGCCCGTTCCTGCGCGCGCGTCTCGGCGTTGAGCTCGCCGAGCCGCTTGCCGTGCTGCCGCGCCTGGCTCCCGAGATCGCGCAGCTCGCGGTTCGCCTCCGAGATCGCGCGTTCCGACTCGCGCAGCGCGTCGGTCGCCTCGCTCTTCGATTCCTCGGCCGCGGCGAGCCGCTTCTGCAGCGAGTCGATGCGCCCGCGCAGCTCGCGCAGCTCCTTTTCCTTCTCCTGCGCGCTGGCGCTCGCCGGCTCCGCGGCCGGGCTCGCGAGGAGGAGCAGCAGAAAGAGAGCGCCCGCGGTATGCGCGTTCACGTGAACGTGAGGAGAGAATTCCCGGTCATCTGCGGCGGCTGCGGCAGGCCCATCATCGTGAGCAGCGTCGGGGCCACGTCCTGCAGCGCGCCGCGGCTCGCGACCTGCGCTCGCCGGCCGACGTAGAGCAGGGGCACGAGGTTCAGGGTATGCGCCGTGTGTGCCTGCCGGGTCGCCGCGTCGAGCATGGTCTCGGCGTTGCCGTGATCCGCCGTGATGAGCACCTCGCCGCCGGCTTCGCGCATCGCCGCGACCGAGCGCCCGATGCATTCGTCGAGCACCTCGATGGCGCGGGTGGCTGCCGCCAGGTTGCCGGTGTGGCCGACCATGTCGCCGTTGGCGAAGTTGCAGATGATGGCGCCGTATTGGCGGCTGCGGATGGCGTTCACCAGCCGGTCCGTGACCTCGCGCGCGCTCATCTCGGGCTTGAGATCATAGGTCGCGACCTTGGGCGAGGGGACGAGGACGCGCTCCTCGCCCGGAAACGGCGCTTCCACGCCGCCGTTGAAGAAATACGTGACGTGGGCGTACTTTTCGGTTTCAGCGATGCGCAGCTGCTTCAGGCCCTGCGCGGCGACGCACTCGCCGAACCCGTTGGCCACGTTCTGGGGCGGGAACCCCGCCGGGATGTGGGCGTAGTCCTCGCCGTAGCTCGCGAGCGTACAGAAATAGCCGAGCCGCGGCACGCGCTCGCGCGCGAAGCCATTGAAACCGGGATCGGTCAGCGCGCGCGTCAGCTGGCGCGCGCGATCCGCCCGGAAATTCATGAAGACGACCGCATCCCCGTCCTCCATCCGCGCGCTGTTGGCGCCGATCGCGGTGGCCTGGACGAATTCGTCGGATTCCCCGCGCGCGTAGGCCGCGCGCAGTCCCTCGGCGGCGCTCGCCGCGCGCTGCGCCGCCGTTCCCTGAGTGAGGAGATCGTAGGCCGGACGCACGCGCTCCCAGCGGCTGTCGCGGTCCATCGCGTAATAGCGGCCGCAGATCGAGGCGATGCGGCCGGCCTTCAGCCCGGCGCACAGCCGCTCCAGCGCGAGCAGGGAGGCCTCGGCGCTCCGCGGCAGCGTGTCGCGTCCGTCCAGAAACGCGTGCACCCTCACTTCCGTCACGCCGGCACGCACGGCCATTCCGAGCATGGCGTGGATCTGCGACTCGTGGCTGTGCACGCCCCCGGGCGAGAGCAGGCCGAGTAGGTGAAGCGAGCGGCCGGCGCCACGCGCGGTCTCGAGCGCCTTCACCAGCACGGGATTGCGGAAGAACTCGCCGGATTCGATCGCGGTTTCGATCCGGGTGTAGTCCTGGTAGACGACGCGCCCGGCGCCGATGTTCATGTGCCCGACCTCGGAATTGCCCATCTGGTCCTTGGGCAGGCCCACCCATTTTTCCGACGCGTCGAGGGTGGTGTGGGGGCACGTGCGCCACAGGAAATCCCAATGCGGCTTGCGCGCCTGGCAGATGGCGTTGTGCTCGCATTCCTCGCGGAGCCCGAAGCCGTCAAGTATGATCAGCAGGACGGAGGTAATCTTCATGACGGGGCGTAATACCTGACGCGCGGATGGCTGGATGGCGATTTTAGACCATTCCGACCGGCCCAACTTTCTGCGTGCAGCCGTGCTGCTCACCGGAATCGCGTGGACGGCTCCGTTCCTGCAGCCGTACCACCGCTTTCCCCTCACCTCCTTCTACAGCGAGTGGCTCGCGTTCGCGCTCGGCCTCGCCGCCGCGGTTGCGCTGCTGCGCCGCGAGCCGTGGCGCGAAGCGACGGTGCCGATCATCGCGCTCGCGCCGCTCGGGCTAGCCCTCGTCCTCGCGCTGCAGGTCGCACTGAACCGCGTGCCGTACGCGGAGCAGGCGCTGGCGGGAGGACTCTATCTGCTGTGGGCGGCCCTGATGGCAACGCTCGGGCACGCGCTGGGACGCAGATTCACGCTCGATTCGATCGCGATGACGCTCGCCTGGTTTCTGCTGGCGGGGGGCGTGCTCCACGCGCTGATCGGACTGGTGCAGTACTACGACGTGTCGACCCCGTTTAATTTCACGATCGCGCAAAGGGGAGAGCATGGGATCCATGGCAATCTCGCGCAGCCCAACCACTTCGGCGCAAGCATTGCCCTGTCGCTCGTTTCAGCGGCCTATCTTTACAGTCGCGGCAACCTCGCCGCCGCCTTGGCCGCTGCGTGCGCCGCGCTGTTCCTGGTGGCGCTGGCGCTTGCCGGCTCTCGCAGCACATGGCTCCATCTGGTCATGCTCTTCGCGCTCGCCCTGCTGCTGCATCGCCGCCGGCGCGACGACGCCAGCCGCAGGCTCGCGGTATTCACCGGATCGCTCCTTCCCGGATTTGTGGTTGCACTCTGGCTGGTGACATTGCCGATGCTCCTGCCGGCATGGGGCCCGCTGGCCCCTGGGGAGCGCTTGTTCCAGATTGCGGGCGGTATCGAACCGCGCCTGGAGTTGTGGCGCGAGGCGTGGCAGCTGTTTCTCACCGCCCCCATCCTCGGCGCCGGATTCGGGCAGTTCGCATGGCACCACTTCCTGCACCATGACCCGGGCAGCGGGGTCGCGGGCCAGGCGTTCGGTCACGCGCACAACCTCGTGCTCCACCTCATGGCGGAGACCGGGATCGCGGGCACGCTCCTCGTCGCGGGCGCAGTGCTTGCCTGGCTCGCGGGCCTGCGGCGCGTGCATCTCGACCCTGCATGGTGGTGGCTGCTGTCGGCTCTCGCGGTCATCGGCATCCACAGCCTGCTCGAATACCCCCTGTGGTACGCCTATTTTCTGGGCCCGGCGGCGCTGCTGCTGGGACTCGGCACGCAACACGCCTTTCCCGTGCGATTCGCCGGCGCGGCGCGTGCCGCGGTGGGGCTCGTGGTGCTCGCGGGCTGCGTGAACCTTGCCGCCGTCATTCCGGCGTACCGCGCCTTCGAGCAGCTCGTGTTCGGCACCGGATCACACGCGTCGCAATCGTCCAGCGATCAGGCGTTTGCCGAGGCGTTGATGAAGGTACACCACGAGCCGCTGCTTCGGCCGTACGTCGAGCTCGCGATCGCCTACGGCGCCAGCGTCGACCGGGAGCTGCTCGAGGAGAAGTTGGAGCTCGTCTCGCGGGCCCAGCGCTTCGCGCCGGTGGAGGTGGTGGTCTTCCGCCAAGCGCAGCTGCTGGCGCTCGCGGGGCGCGCCGAAGCCGCGCGCGAGCAGCTCGAGCGATCACTGCGCGCGTACCCTCACAAGCGCAGGGCGGCCGTCGCCGAGCTCAGGATACTCGCGCGCCTGTATCCCTCGGAGATGGCGCCTCTGCTAGAATTGGCGGCTTCAAAAATCGCGGTAGAGCGCGTTTCGCGGGACCGGAAGTGACGCAGCGGAATGCGCGAGGATACAAGTTGGAGCAATTCCTCCTGTTTCTCCAGAAGAGTCCGTTCAACATGCTTCTGTTCGGGCTGGCGGTGGCCTCGGGCGCGATGCTGTTGTGGCCGCTCGTCTCGAGGCCGTTCCGGATGTCCCACGAGGTCGGCGCCATCGAGGCGGTGCAGCTCATCAACCGCCGCGATGCGGTGGTGCTCGACGTGCGGGACACCGGTGACTATGCCGCCGGGCACATCGCCGGCGCCAGGCATGTTCCCGAGGCCCGGCTCGCCGAGCGCATCAAGGAGCTCGAAAAGTACCGCTCGCGCCCGATCATCGTCAGTTGCAGCAGCGGCTCGCGCGCGCCGTCCGTGGCCCGCATGCTGCGCAAGAACGGATTCGCCGAAGCCTTTGCGCTGCGCGGCGGGATCGCGGCGTGGCAGCAGGCCAACCTTCCGCTGGAAAAGGGTTGAATGACGCGAAAGATCACGATGTACAGCACCGGGGTCTGCCCGTTCTGCCAGATGGCCGAGCGGCTGCTGCGTTCCAAGGGGGTGGCTGCGATCGAGAGGATTCGAGTGGACCTGGAGCCGGAGCGGCGGGCCGAGATGATGGAGAAGACCGGCCGGCGCACCGTGCCGCAGATCTACATCGGGGAGACCTACGTCGGCGGCTTCGAAGAGCTGGCGGCGCTCGACCACGCGGGCGGGCTGGATGGCCTGCTGCGCGGCGAGCCGGATCGAGCCTGACAGGACCGGCACGATGAGCGAGCAGCAGCCTGTCTTCAACATCGAGCGGATCTACCTCCGGGATCTGTCACTCGAGATCCCGAACGCGCCCCAGGTCTACGCCGAGCGCGAGTCGCCCAAGATCGACATCAGCCTCCACAACGAGGCGCGGGCGCTCGATGCCGGGGTCTACGAAGTGGTGCTCACCGCCACCGTGACCGCGAAGCTGAAGGACAAGACCGCGTTCCTGGTGGAGGTGGCGCAGGCCGGGATCTTCCAGATCCGCAACGTTCCGCAGCAGGAGCTCGACGCGATTCTCGGCGTTACCTGCGGCAACATCCTGTTCCCGTACTTGCGGGAGAGCATCTCGAGCACGGTCGCTCGCGGCGGGTTCCCGCCATTCTGGCTGAGTCACCTCAACTTCGAGTCGCTCTACCAGCAGCAGCGCCAGCAGCAGCAGGCCGGCGCACCGCCTGCTTCCTGATCGTGACTCGTGACGGGTGACTCGTGACGGGTGTGCGAATACCGGGATTGAATCCCTCGCGCCCGGCGCGGCAGACCATGCGGGCCATCTCTGTTCTGTTGGCGTCCGTCTTGGTCGGTGGCCTGCACGCAAGCGCCGCGGAGTTCCGGTCGGTGGCGGAAAGTGCCGCGGTGCTCTATGACGCACCTTCGGCGAAGGCGAAGAAGCTCTACGTGGTGAACCACGGCTACCCGGTGGAGGTCGTGGTCCAGGTGGAAGGCTGGACCAAGGTGCGTGACGCCAGCGGGGAGATGACCTGGATCGAAAGCAAGCAGCTTACCGACAAGCGCACCGTCATGGTGAGGCAGCCGGTCGCGCAGGTGCGCGAGGCGGCCGATGACAACGCGCCGGTTGCGTTCCAGGCCCAGCAGAACGTGGTGCTCGAGCTGCTGGAGGTCGCGGGCGCCGGCTGGCTGCGGGTCCGGCACCGCGATGGCCAGACAGGCTTCATCCGGGTCTCGCAGGTGTGGGGCGTCTAGGACCCGTCACTGGTGACTGGTGAGCGGTGACTGGTGCCCCGTGACTCGTGACTCGCGGCCCCGGGTCTCATGAAAATCGCGGTACTCGGCGCCGGCGCCTGGGGCACGTCGATCGGCGTCAACCTGTGCGCGCGCCACGACGTACGCCTATGGGCGCGCGACGCGTCCCTCATTGCGGCGCTGGGCGCGGATCGGGTCAACCGGCGCTATCTCCCCGGTGTCAGCCTGCCGCCCTCACTCGTGCCGGAGGGTGATCTCGCCCGCGCGCTCGAAGGCGCGGAGCTCGCGCTGGCGGCGGTGACCACCAACGGCCTGCGCGCGACACTGCGCGCGATGCGGGCGACCGGGCGCGACGCGCCCCTCATCTGGCTGTGCAAGGGCTTCGAGAGCGATCAGGCGAAGCTGCCGCACCAGGTCTGCGCCGAGGAGCTTCCGGCTTCGACGCCGCGCGCGGTGCTTTCGGGGCCGAGCTTTGCCGAAGAGGTGGCGCGCGGGCTTCCCGCCGCGCTGACGCTGGCTTCGTCCGACAGCGCCTTCGCGCACACCGCGGCCCCCGCGCTGCACGGGCAGACGCTGCGCGTCTACCTGAGCGAGGACGTGACGGGCGTCGAGGTGGCGGGCGCGGTCAAGAACGTGATGGCGATTGCCGCCGGCGTCAGCGACGGCCTTGGACTCGGTTTGAGCGCGCGCGCCGCGCTGATCACGCGCGGGCTCGCCGAGATGACCCGCCTCGGGATCGCGCTCGGCGGCCGGCCCGAGACCTTCATGGGGCTCGCGGGCGCGGGCGACCTGATCCTCACCTGCACGGGCGATCTCTCGCGCAACCGGCGGGTCGGCCTCGCGCTCGCGCGCGGCACCCCGCTCGCCGCGGCGCTTGCCCAGCTCGGCCACGCCGCCGAAGGGGTGTACACGGCGCGGGCGGTGGCGCATCTGGCGGAGGGCTTGCGGGTCGAGATGCCGATCACGCGCGCGGTGTGCCGCGTGCTCGAGGATCCCGCCCAGTCGCGGGAGGCGGTGCAGGCGCTCCTGGCGCGCGAGCAGAAGCGCGAGTACTGATAGGGGCTCTTCGCTGCCTGGCCCTCGACCTCAGTAAGCGGCCGGTACTTACCACTGTTCGCCAGTCCGCCTGGCTCGGCAACGTCCACGTCATCCATCCCCCACCTGCCGGCTTCCCCGGTGCCGACACGTCATGCGGCGTGCGCGTTGGGGACCGTTCATCAGCCCGCCGGGACCGGCAAACCCATCACAACCGTTTGATTATGCGTTGAATTAATGTCAGTTGAGGTCTCGGATTAGCGGTCGAGCGGTGGTTCGCGTGAAGTAAGTCGCGTGGGGAGCCGACTCTTGGCGCTTCTCTTGCTTCGCATACTACGAGACCTGGGCTTACGCGCGAGTTCGTTCAACGGTCCCAAAGTACGCTACGTATGCCGCTTGTCGGAAACATGAGCGGTTGCCTCGATCGGCGCGACGCAAGTCGTTGTCCCAAGAATGCTTCTCTTCCGAGCCCGGATCAGCACCACTCGTCTGGCCATGGGAATCCTGCAACAGAGTCCCTAGCCATAATATAGGCTCTCATGTAAAGTATTAACTAATAACAGTAATTCGTTGGTTTATTGATTGAAATTATGGTGCGCCCTGACCGGAACCAGCCGGGGGTGCGGATGCGCGTGGCCTTGATAGCTGAATGAAGCGAACCGCCCGACAGAATCGGATTCGGCCCAAGCTCGTCGCCCTGGCGGTGGCGGCGTGTTTTGCCGCGGAGCTCGCTTACGCGAACCCGGTTGGGCCGGTCGTCGTCAACGGCCAGGTCTCGTTCGCGCGCTCGGGCAGTCTGCTGACGGTCACCAACAGCCCGAGCTCGATCATCAACTGGCAGCAGTTTTCGATCGGCGCCAGTGAGACCACGCGTTTCATCCAGCAGTCATCGGCGAGCGCGGTGCTCAACCGCGTGGTCACCTCCGACCCCTCGTCGATCCTCGGAACGCTGCAATCCAACGGCCGCGTATTCCTGATCAATCCCAACGGCATCGTTTTCGGCGCCGGGGCGCGGATCGACGTCGGGGGGCTGGTGGCATCGACGCTCAATCTTCCAAACGAGGATTTCATCTCCGGGCGGCTTAACTTCGTCGGCGACCCGGCGAAGGCCGCCGCAGTCGTCAACCACGGCCGCATCACGGCGGGCGAAGGCGGGAGTGTTTTTCTTGTGGGCTCCGCTGTCGAGAACAAGGGGGTGATCACGGCGCCCAATGGCGACGTCGTGCTGGCCGCCGGGAACTCGGTGCGCGTGACGGAAGGCGCGGGCAGCCGTATACAGGTCGAAATCACGGCGCCCGCTGACGGCACGGTCAACCTCAGCGAAGCGGTTTACGGCTCACGCGGGATCTACGGCGGACTCGTCCGCAACAGCGGCACCATCAGCGCCGACAGCGTGGTGCGGACCGCGGATGGCCGCATCATCCTCAAGGCGTCGAAGGACGTAACGCTCGAAAGCTCGAGCCGCATCACGGCGAAGGGCGCGCAGGGCGGAACCGTCACGGCGCAGGCTGAGAGCGGTACCTTGCTGGTCGACGGCAAGATCGAAGCGACCGGCAGCGAGGCGAAGGGCGGCACCGTCGAGCTGCTCGGCGAGCGGGTGGGGCTCATCAATCAAGCCAGCGTCGATGCATCGGGCGCGACCGGCGGCGGCACGGTGCTGGTGGGCGGCGATTACCAGGGCAAGAACCCCGAAATTAAGAACGCGTCGCTGACCTACGTCGGAGCCGACGCGAGCATCAAGGCTGATGCCACCGACGCCGGCGACGGCGGCAAGGTCATCGTCTGGGCCGACGACACGACGGTTTTCCGTGGAGCGATATCCGCGCGCGGTGGTGACTCGGGCGGCAATGGCGGTTTTGTGGAGGTGTCGGGCAAGGAAGTGCTGCGTTTCAGGGGCAAAGTCGACACCCGCGCACCGAAGGGCGCCACCGGCACGCTGCTCCTCGATCCGGCGGATATCACGATCCTCAACGGCAGCGGCAATGGCAGCGGCGACGGCGACGCGAGCACGACGACTTTCACCGGCAATCCCTCGGGCACTCAGGGAACGGTCCTGGCAGGCGACGCCGGGCCGTCAACGCTCTTTGAATCAGAGCTGGAAGGCATCGCGGCGACCACCAACGTCGCGGTGACCGCGTCGAACAGCATCACCATCAACAATCTTGCAGATAACGTTCTCAACTTCGCGCAAACCTCGCCGCGAACGGTCACTTTCACCTCCGGCACCGGCGGAATCACGATGCAGGACACCGCCGATACGATCCAGACTGCGGGCGGTGCATTGAGTTTCGCGACGACCGGAGGCGCGACGCTCGGCGGGCTTTCCACCGCCGGCGGCGCGATCACGGTCGATGTGGGCGCGGCATCTTCCGTCAGCGGGGTCATCGCCGGCGCGGGTACGACTTTCACAAAGCAAGGCACGGGCACGCTTACCCTGGCTGGCACGAACTCCTACACGGGCGCAACGACGATCAGTGGCGGGACCGTGCGCATTAGTTCCGACTTGAACCTGGGAGCTGCGCCCGGCGCTGCGACGCCGGGGCACCTTACCATCGGAGGCGGCACGCTCGAGTCTACCGCCACGCTAACGCTGAACTCCAACCGCGGTATCGCACTGGGAGCGGGGGGCGGAACGATCGACGTCGATTCCGGGGCGACGCTCACCTACGGCGGCATCATCGCCGGCGCAAATGCGCTGACCAAGACCGATGCCGGGACGCTCGAGCTTACGGGCGCCAACAGCTACACCGGGGCGACGGCAGTCAGCGGCGGCACGTTCACCTTGAGCGGCGCGAGCGGCACCGCTACCGGTACGTCGTTTACCGTCAACCAGGGCGGATCACTCAATCTCGACAATGCAGGCGCCAACAATACGAACCGCGTGAGCGACGGCAATGCGCTGACGCTCAATGGCGGTGAGTTCGTCTTC
>JBOIEM010000106.1:0-9330 GCA_050741115.1 Burkholderiales bacterium | reverse complement strand
CGCCGGATGTCGGCGGCGTGGTGCGCGCCCGGGCGCTGGCGAAGCGGCTCGAGGCCGACCTCGCCATCATCGACAAGCGGCGGCCGCGCCCCAACGTCGCCACGGTCATGAACATCATCGGCGAGGTCGAGAAGCGGACTTGCGTGATCGTGGATGACCTGGTCGATACCGCCAACACGCTGTGCGAGGCGGCGGGGGCGTTGAAGGAGCGGGGCGCCACGCGCGTGCTGGCCTATTGCACGCACGCGGTGCTCTCGGGCAAGGCGGCGGAGCGCATCTCCGGATCCGCGCTCGACGAGGTGGTGGTGACCGACACCATCCCGCTGCGCGAGGACGCGAAGAACTGCAAGCGGATCCGCGTGCTGACGATCGCGAGCCTGCTGGCGGAGACCATGCGCCGCATCAGCAACGAGGACTCGGTGAGCTCGCTGTTCATGGAATAGCAGACTGAATGATGAGTGCAGAATGCAAAGTGCAAAGTGGGGCAGGAGCCGGGCTTGCAATGAGTTTTGCTCCCGGCACTCTGCACTTTTCACTTGATTTTTATCCCGCGACGATCTGGCCGCGGATATCCCGTTTTTCCAGGAGCTGACATGAAGATCGAAGTCACTGCCTTTCCCCGCGCGCAGCATGGATCGAGCGCGAGCCGCCGCCAGCGCGTGAAGGGGCGCGTCCCCGGCATCGTCTACGGGGCGGACAAGCCGGCGCAGGAGGTCGAGCTCGACCACAACGCGCTGCTGCTGCACCTCAGGCGCGAGGCGTTCCATTCCTCGATACTGGACCTGGCGGTGAACGGCGAGAAGTCGCAGGTCCTGCTGCGCAACTACCAGATGCACCCGTGGCGCCCGCAGGTGCTGCACGTGGATTTCCAGCGCGTCGACCGCAGCCGCAAGATCCGCATGCGGGTGCCGCTGCACTTCCTGAACGGCGAGATCGCCCCGGGGGTGAAGACCGGCGGCGGCGTGGTGCAGATCGCGATGAACGAGCTCGACATCCAGTGCCTGCCCGACGACCTGCCGGAATTCATCGCGGTGGACCTGAAGGACATGGAGCTCAATGAAACGCTGCACGCGACCGAGATTGCCATGCCCAAAGGCGTGGAACCGGTGGCGAAGCTGAAGCACGAGAACCCGTCGGTCGTTTCGGTGCACGTGCCGAAGGAGATCGTGATCGAGGAAGAAGCGCCGGCGCCGGTCACCGAGATCATCGGCGAGGTCCCGGCCGAAGGCGAGGAAGCCGTCGCGGCTGCCGCGGAAGGCGAAAAGGGCGAGAAGAAGGAGGCGGGTGCCGAGAAGAAGGAGCCCGCCGCCGCGGCGAAGAAGGAACCTGCCGTGGCCGAGAAGAAGGGCGCCGCCCCCGCGGAAAAGAAGGAGCCCGGCAAGAAAGGGAAGGAATAGGCGCCCGCCTCGAAACCAGCCCGCCATTCCGCGCGGATTGGCGGGCTTTTTCTTGCGTGAATCGTGAATCGGAAAGGGTGAACCGGCCGAACCGTCGAGCCAGCCTTCCACGATTGGCGATTCACGATTAACGATTGACGGATCTTTGATGAAGCTCATCGTTGGCCTCGGCAACCCCGGCGACCGCTACCAGGCGACGCGGCACAACGCGGGGTTCTGGTTCGTCGAACGCTTCGCCGCGGAGTCGCACACGGTGCTGCGCAAGGACGCGAAGTTCGAAGCACTGGTGGGGCGGCACGAGGCGAGCGGCGCGTGGCTGATGCTGCCGCAGTCGCACATGAATCTCTCCGGCAAGCCGGTGCAGATGCTGGCGAGCTTCTTCAAGATCGCGCCCGCCGACATCCTGGTGGCGCACGACGAGCTGGATTTTGCGCCGGGCGTCGCCCGCATCAAGCTGGGCGGCGGCATCGCCGGCCACAACGGGCTGAAGGACATCTCGGCCCGGGTGGGCTCGCACGAATACTGGCGGGTGCGCATCGGCATCGGCCATCCCGGCGACCCCCATACGGTCACCGATTACGTGCTGCACAAGCCCTCGCAGGAAGACCGCGCCGCCATCGACGCCGCGATCGCGCGCGCGCTCGAGGTGCTGCCGCTGGTGCTCGCCGGCGACCACCAGGGCGCGATGCTCAAGCTCCACACTGAGCCGGAGCCTGCACGAGCGGAGCGGCCGGTGAAGCCGGAGCCCGTCAAGGCTGCGCCAGCGGCAGCGGTCGAGAAAAAGAAGGCGAAAGCTGCGGAAAGCCCCGCGAAGCCCGGCAAGCCCGCCCCGGCGGTCAAGAAGGCGAAGGCCGGGAAGGCTGCGCGGACCGCGACGGCGGAGAAGGACGAGAAAGCCGGCGTGGGCGGTGCGATCAGCTCCTTCTTCAAGAAGCTCATCCCGGGTCAGGACCCCGCGCGCAAGAAA
Source organism: Burkholderiales bacterium (assembly GCA_050741115.1). Classification (GTDB taxonomy): domain Bacteria; phylum Pseudomonadota; class Gammaproteobacteria; order Burkholderiales; family SG8-41; genus SG8-41. The sequence goes on along the minus strand of JBOIEM010000106.1, from coordinate 6,966 downwards.
TGAGCCTTCGATGCGGCATCGTGGGCCTGCCCAACGTCGGCAAGTCCACGCTGTTCAACGCGCTCACCCGGGCCGCCGTCCCCGCCGCGAACTATCCCTTCTGCACGATCGAGCCGAACATCGGCGTGGTGCCGGTGCCGGACCCGCGCCTGAAGAGAATCGCGGAGATTTCCCGCTCCCCCAAGGTGACGCCGGCGGCGGTGGAGTTCGTGGACATCGCGGGTCTCGTCGCCGGCGCGTCCAAGGGCGAGGGTCTCGGCAACCAGTTCCTCAGGCACATCCGCGAAACCGACGGCATCATCGATCTCGTTCGCTGCTTCGAGGACGGGAACGTCGTGCACGTCGCGGGGCGCATCGACCCCGTCGCCGATATCGAAACCATCCAGATGGAGCTCGCGCTGGCCGACCTCGCGACGGTGGACAAGGTGCTCGACCGCGTCGCGCCCAAGGCCCGGTCCGGCGATGCGGAATCGATCCGGTTCGAGGCGCTGCTCAAGCGCGTGCGCGAGCGGCTGGACCAGGGCAAGCCCGCGCGCGGCCTCGAACTTCGCGCCGAGGAGCGCCAGCTGTTGCAACCGCTGTGCCTGCTCACAACCAAGCCCGCCATCTACGTCGCGAACGTCTCCGAGGGCGGGCTCACCGGCAATCCCCTGCTCGATCGCGTGCGCGAGTTCGCCGCGGGCGAAGGCGCCCCGGTCGTGGCGATCTGCGCGGCGCTCGAAGCGGAGATCGCCGGCATGGCCGAGGAGGACAAGCGGGCGTTTCTTGCCGACATCGGGCTCGAGGAGCCCGGCCTCGACCGGCTCGTGCACGCGGCCTATGGACTCCTCGGGCTGCAGACTTTTTTCACCACCGGCCCCAAGGAAACGCGCGCCTGGACGATACACAAGGGCGATACCGCGGCGCAGGCCGCCGCCACGATCCACACCGATTTCGAGCGCGGCTTCATCCGCGCGGAGGTCATAGCGTGCGAGGACTTCCTCGCGTGCGGGGGCGAGCAGGGGGCGAAGGAAGCCGGGAAGATGCGGCTGGAGGGCAGGGATTACGTCGTGCGCGAGGGCGACGTCATTTATTTCCGGTTCGCCGTCTAGGGCGTCGCCGTGGTGCAAACCAGCATGAGTTTCGGCCTCAGGCCGCCAGCGCGAGATCCTGCCGCACCGGGGCGAGCAGCTCAAGAGCGAGATCCCCGATGAGCCGGGCGGTTGCGCCATTGCGGTCGCGGTGAGGGTTGTACTCGGCGATTTCCAGCGCGACGCAGGCGGGGTCGTGCCTGAGGCGCGTGAGCGCGCCCCGGAGATCGGCGGCACGGATCCCCCCGGCCACCGCGCTGCCCACGCCGGGCGCATCGAGCGGGTCGACGGCGTCGAGGTCGAGGGAGATGCCGTAGCCGCCGGTGCCGCTGCGGGCAATGGCAAGCGCTTCCTCCATCACCGAAGAGAGTCCCCTGCGCCCGACTTCGCGCATCGGGAACACCCTGACGCCCAGGCGGTCGAGCAGCGCGGCTTCTCCCGCCTCAAAGCTCCGCACGCCGACGAGGCAGACGCGCCGCGGATCGAGCGCCGAGCACCGGTCGAGGGCGAGGCGGGGATCGCCGTGCCCGAGCAGACAGGCGACCGGCATCCCATGCAGCATTCCGCTCGGGGTCGTCTCCGGGGTATGGGCGTCCATGTGAGCGTCTATCCAGACGAGCCCCAGCGGCCCGAGCGGCGCGAGCGCCCGCGCGATTCCTTTCCAGGTGCCGATGGCGCAGGAGTGGTCCCCACCCAGCACTACGGGGAACCGGCCGCGCGAAACCAGCTCGCGAGAGCGGCGTTCAAGCTGTTCGGTGACCGAGCAAACTGCGCGTATGGATTCGATCCCGCCTTGTGCCCGGAGCGTCGCGCTCCAGGCCGCCTCGAGCCCTGAACGCCGAAGCCGGGAAACGAGTTCTCCTCGGCGCAGCGCTTCCGGCCCGTCTGCGCAGCGCGGATCGCGGGCGCCCGCGCCGCAGGCGACCCCGATGATGCGGACGGGTCGCGCTCCGCGCGGGCGATACGGCTGAATGACGTCTATTCCCGTGCCTCCGCCTCGCTTCGCGAGATTTCGCGGTTAGAGCGCCGGTTGCGGCACAGGTTCAACTGATGCCCGCCGGGGGAACGAAGCCGTGCCGCATGACATTCTCCGAGACTACCCGGCTCCACACGAATTGCTTGAGATAGTCGGGTCCGCCCGCCTGCACGCCGGTACCGGAGAGTCCCACGCCGCCGAAGGGCTGGGCGGCGACGAGCGCCCCGGTGATGCGGCGGTTCAGATAGAGGTCGCCGACCCGGAAGCGCTCGCGCGCAACCGCGAGATGCCGTGGCAGGCGGGAGAACACCCCGCCGGTGAGCGCGTAATCCGAATCGAGCGCGATCTCCAGCGCCTGCTCGAAGCTCTCCGCGCGCAGGACCGCGAGCACGGGGGCGAAGATCTCCTCGCGCGCGAGGCGATCCCGCGGCCCGATGCCGGTGAAGATGCTGGGCGGCACGTAGTAGCCTTCCTGCGGCACCTTTCCCTGGTAATAGAGCCGCCCCTCGCGCTTGCCGATCTCGATGTAGCGGAGCGCCTTGTCCCGCGCCTCGCCCGTGATCACCGGCCCGAATACGTGGCGCGGGTCTTCCGGCGGCCCGTACGGGTGCGCGTCGAGCGCCTGCGCGAGCCGCTCGACCAGCCGGTCGTGCACGCGGCCGACGGCGACCAGCCGCGAGCAGGCCGAGCATTTCTGGCCCTGGTAGCCGAACGCCGAGTGCAGGACATGCGTGACTGCCTCATCGAGGTCGGCGTCCTCGTCCACGATGATCGCGTTCTTGCCGCCCATCTCGCACACCACCTGCTTCAGGTGCGACTGTCCCGGGGCGAGGCGCCCGGCTTGCTCGAGCAGGGCGAGCCCCACCTCGCGCGAGCCGGTGAAGGCGATGAGCTGCACGTGGGGGTGCTGGACCAGGAATTCGCCGACGACCCCTCCGCGGCCCGGCAGGAGCTGGCAGACCGGCGGCGGAAACCCGGCTTCGAGCAGGATCGAATGCAGCTTGTGCGCCACGATGTTCGCCGGGCCCGCCGGCTTCATCAGCGCGCAGTTGCCGGTCACCAGCGCCGCGCTCGTCATGCCGGTCAGGATGGCGAGGGGGAAGTTCCACGGCGCGATGATCGCGGCGACCCCGCGCGGCTCGAACCGCGCCAGGTTTTCCTCCCCGGGGAAGCTCAGGGTCGGGCGCCAGCCGGCGAGAGCCGCGGCCTGCTGCGCGTAGTAGCGCAGGAAGTCGATCGCCTCCGCCACGTCGGCGTCCGCCTCCCGCCAGTTCTTGCCCTGCTCGAGCACCTGCCACGCTGCGAGCTCGGCGCGCCGCGCGAGCAGGATGCCGGCGGCGCGCAGGGCGCATTCGATGCGACGCTCCACCGGAGCGTCGCGCCAGGCGGGGAATGCCCGTACGGCGTTCGCGACTGCCTGCGCCGCGTGCTCGATTCCGGCCAGCTCCACCACCCCGAGCGTTTCGCCGGGCCGCGCCGGATTGACAGCCGTCTGCTCGCCTGCCGGCGACGCGTCCACGCCCATGATGGCAAGGGGGTGGCGTGCGCCGAGCTGCGCGCGCACCCTTGCCAGCGCCTGGTGGAACCGGTCGCGCGCGAGGCCCCGGCTGAAATCGGTGAGCGGGGTATTGGCGAAGTGCGGCGCCTGTTTCATGCCGGCCGGAGGCGGCGCGGGCGCCGGCGCGGCGAGCAATGCATCGAGATCCTCGCCGTCGGCATAGGTCTGGCGCAGGATCGAGGTGCTCGCCGTGTTTTCGAGCAGGCGCCGGATGAGATACGCGATGCCGATCACGAGATCGCCGGTGGGCGCGTACACCCGCAGCCGGACGGCGAAGCCGGCGAGCGCCCGCTGCAGCGGCTCCGCCATGCCGTAGAGCACCTGGATTTCCCAGTCCTCGCGCGTCATGCCCAGCCGCCGCGCGAGCGCGAGAGCGTGGGAGAGGCTCCGCAAATTGTGGCCGGCGATCACAGGATAGAGGACGTCGCGGTTGTCGCAGAGGACCCGCGTCAGGCGCTCGTACGCGGCGTCCGTGTCGTCCTTGTCGAGGTATACCGGGACCGGCCATCGGCGCTGCCGCGCGAGGGCTACTTCGGTGTCCCAGTAGGCTCCCTTGACCAGCCGCACCGCGACTCGGCGGCGGGTGGTGCGTGCCCACCGGGCCAGCTCGGCCAGATCGTCCCCGGTCTCCGGGAGGTACGCCTGGAGCGCGATCCCCGGCAGCCAGTCGCGCTCGGCGCGGGATTCCACCAGCTCGCGGAAAGCGCCCAGCACCAGGGGCTTCAGCTCGTAGTGCTCCATGTCGATCGTCAGGCATCCCCGTGCGCGCACAACCTCCGCGAGCAACGGCTCAAGACGTCTTCGCACCCGCTCGCGGCTGCCCGGGGAATCGAGGGGGTCGAAGCGGGGAGTGAGCGCCGAGAGTTTCAGCGACAGGTGCGGCGCGACCCCGGCGGCCTGCTGCCAGCGCAGCAGCTTGAAATAACGCGCGACATAGTCATCGGCCTCGCGCTCGGTGAGCACTGCCTCGCCGACCGCGTCGAGTGTCGCCAGAGCGCCGCTCGCAGCAAGCCGGGCGATCGCTTTCTGGACCGCTGCGGCGTTTTCCTCGAGCAGGAACAGGCGTGCCGTGCGCGCGACACTCGCCCGCACCGCCCACGCGAACGCCGGATGGTTGCCGAGCCTGAGGAGCCTTCCCCAGACGCCGGCGAGCGGGTGGCCGGCGAGGTAGGCCCTGAAGTGCCCGGTGATCGCCTGCGCGCCGTCGAGCTGCGGCAGCACGTCGATGAACTGGAAAAGGGCCGTCCGCAGCCGTTCGTCGCCGAGCGCCCGGTGCAGCAGCGCTCCCCTCACGCCGCCGGCGCCGAAAAAGGCGGGCCGGGAGCGGCTGGCTTCGCGGTAGAGGCGGCCGCCGACCTCGCGGATCAGCGGCTCGAGCCCGGGTTCTTGTGGCGCGGACACGGCTCCCCCAGTCAACGAGGATTAGACATGGGAACGGGTCGCGGAATTCGAGGGGATACGCATGCGCCGCGATGTAAAATCCGGTGCCCGGAATGGCGGGAATTGCCCGCACTCATGGAAAGGAGGATGCCGTCATGGCTCAATTGAAGCAGCCTGCCCTCGATCCTGCCACCGTGCCGGCGGTTGCGGGCTCCCGCTATCCGGAACCGTTCCGGTCGCGCGTTTCCGCTCGCCGCAAGCAGCGGCTGGGCGACGCGCTGGGACTGAAGAATTACGGAGTCAACCTCACGACGATTCCGCCCGGCGCGGTGTCGGCGCTGCGCCACTGGCACTCGCACGAAGACGAGTTCATCTACATCGTGAGCGGGGAGCTTACCCTCCTCACCAACGGCGGCGAGCAGCGCTTGACGCCCGGCATGTGCGCCGGATTTCCCGCGGGAAGAGCGGACGGCCACTGCCTCGTCAACCGCACGCAGCGGGATGCCGTCTATCTCGAGGTGGGCGACCGCCGACCGGAGGACGCCGTGACCTATCCCGACGACGACATCGCCGGGCAGGCGACGCCGCAGGGGCGGCGCTTCACGCGGAAGGACGGAACGCCGTACTGAAGGCAGAAGGCAGAATTAAGTCTGAGCTCGTCCGTAACCCGCCTCCTTCTGGCCGCGGATGGCCAGAATGAACACCGTGTCGAGCTCGGCGATGTATCGATATAGCGCAATGTAGCCGCGTGCGCGCTGCCCGATTACCAGTTCTCTGAGGCCGACTCGCGCGGCCCGCCCGATCAGGGGGTTGCGTTCCAGCACATCGATGGCCCGGATAATGTCTTCGATGCGCGATGGCGCGTCCGCCACCTCGTGCTCAAAGAGATGCTGGAGGATGCGGTCGATGTCGTCTGTGACCTCCGGCGCCAGTTCGATGCGCGCCATGTCTAGCGCGAAAGCTTTCGCGGCTTCGGTCGAGCAACCTTGGCGCCGGCAAGCCGACGTTTGAGGTAGCGGCGCATTTCACTCCACGACACCGTCTTGCCGGAAGCGACGATTTCGGCGTACCGTCGCTCCGCCGTATCCATGAACTCCGTCCGGCGCTCTTCCTGGTCGGCCTTCTCCCGGATCGCCTCCACGATGAAACCGTGCGCCGTGGCTCCGGTGCGCCTGGCTGCGCGAGCGACCCGCTCCTTGAGATCCTGCGGCAGGCGAATAGTCGTTGTCGACATGGCAAAGCTCTCTCTGAAAAGACCTACTGTAGCACAAGAGTGCTACGCGGATACACCACCCGCCAGGCCAAAGGGGGCGCATTCCTCGCCCGGCGCGGTCATGCCTTTGCCGCGCCTGGTCGCAGGCTGATCACGACGACTCCAACGAGCACGAGCGCGGCGCCGGCGAGCTGGAGCGGCGTCATGACTTCCTCCAGACCCAGCCAGCCGAACGCGATGGTGGTGACGGGCCCGAGCGCGCCGATGATGGCGACGGTATTGGCGCCGACCCGGCGCAGCGCCTCCGAGGCCATGAAGACCGGCACTGCCGTGGAAAGCACCGCCATTGCGATCGCATAGCCGTACACCGGCGCCGGGACGTCCAGCGCGGAGAGCGGACGCAGGAGCAGGAACTGCAGGATGCAGGCGACGCTTGCCGCGCTCATCGCGTAGGCAGTGAAGCGAACCGAGCCCACGCGCGAGATGAGTTCGGCGCCGGCGACGAGGTAGAGCGCGTAGCAGATCGAGCTCGCAAACGCGAACCCCGCGCCCACCCAGAAGTCTTTCTGTTCACCCTCCAGCGACTGCGCGAACACGAGCAGCAGGCCCGCGTAGGTCAGCACCAGCGCCGCGACCTCGCGTCCGGTCACGCCCTTGCGCAGGAGCGCCGCTGACAGGACGACTACGATGGTCGGGTAGGTGAAGAGCAGCAGGCGCCCGAGTCCCGCCGGGATGTACTGCAGCGCGAGAAAATCGAGAAAGCTCGCCC
>JBOIEM010000105.1:0-4553 GCA_050741115.1 Burkholderiales bacterium | reverse complement strand
TCTCAACGGTCGCATCCCCACAGATTCAATGGGCGCGTCGAAGGGCGGAAGAGGGGCCCTTCTTGGGGATCTGACCCCGCAGACGCGCGTAGGATCGACATTTCTGCGACGCGCCTACGATCGACTTCACGGTCGCATCCCCAATTGAGATTGGGGCCCCTGCTCCACGTTACGTCGATCCCTGCTCCACGTTCCGGCGCCCATGGGTCAGCGACTTGAGCTTCACGTAATCGGTCTTGCCGCTGCCGAGCAGCGGCAGCGTCGCCACGTGCACGACGCGGCGCGCGACCGCGAGGTCCTGCGCGCCGAGCTCGCGCGCCGCCTTCTGCAGCGCGATGCGATCGAGCCGCGGGTCGGTGGTGAAAAGCACGGTGCTCTCGCCCGTCTGCGAAATCAGTTCGAGGGCCGCGGCGTGCTGCTGGCCGGGCGAGGCATGGATCGCGATGCGCTCCACCACCTCGAGCGAGATCATCTCACCCGCGATCTTGGCGAAGCGCTTGACGCGGCCGTGGATGATGAGATAGCCGTCGTCATCCACGTCCACGACGTCGCCGGTGTTGTACCAGCCTTCGCCCACCTCGGAGCGTGGCGGCTGCAGCTCCTCGGGGTGGTCGTAGAGGTAGTAGCCGCGCATGACGTTGGGGCCACGGACGTGGAGCACGCCGCCGCGGGCGATGCCGGGGACCGGCACCAGTTGATGCTCGATGCCGGGGAGCATGCGCCCGACCGTGCCCGCCTTGTAGCACATCGGCGTGTTAAGGGAGAGCACCGGCGCGCATTCGGTTGCACCATAGCCTTCCATGATGCGCAGCCCGAAGCGGGTGAGCCACAGGCTCGCCACTTCCGGGTTCAGCTTTTCCGCGCCCGACACGACGACTCGCGTCTTGTTGAAATCGTAGGGATGCGCCTGGCGCGCGTAGTGGGCGAGGAAAGTGCTGGTGCCGAAGACGTAGGTGCAGCCGCGGGTGTAGGCAAGCTCGGGGATCACCTTGTAATGGAGCGGAGTGGTATAGAGGTAGCTGCGGGTGCCCGTGAGCAGCGGCTGCAGCGTGCATGCAGTGAGGCTGTAGGAGTGGTACATCGGCAGCGAGTTGAGGAACTTGTCGTTGGGCCCGTAGTCGATGACGGCTCCCATCTGCGCGATGTTGGCGAGCAACGCGCGGTGGCTCAGCGCGACGCCCTTGGGGCGCGCCTCGGAGCCGGAGGTGAACAGGACCACCGCGGTCTCATCCGGGTCGCTCTCGGGCACCGCGGCGCGCGGCCGCCACAGCGCCCAGCCGATCAGCCACAGCTTGTCGAGCACCCCGAACTGCTTGCGCACATCCTCCAGGTAAACGATGCGCAGCGTGCTCAGCGCCGAAATGGAGCTCCCCAGCCGCGCGACATCGACGAAGCGCCGAGAGGTGATGAGCGTCTTGATGCCGGCGGCGATGCAGGCGCTGCGCAGCGCGTCGGGCCCGGCCGTGTAATTGAGGAGGGCCGGCGTGCGCCGCATTGCGCCGAGGCCGAACAGCAACGCGACCGTCGTCGCCAGGTTCGGCATCATCACGCCGACGATCTCACCCTCCCCCGCAAGCCGGGCGCCGAGCCGTCCCAAAGCGAGGCTCGCCTTGATCAGATCGCGGTACGAGTGCGGGCGCTGCGTGTCCTCCAGAATGAGGGTGCCTCGACCGTGCAGCTCCGCAGCTTCAAGCAGGGCCTGGAACAGCGTAGCCGGCGGTCGCGACGCAAACATCATGTGCTGCATGATCCTCAACAGCTCGTCCGCCAGCCGGCGCCGCCGCGCCTTGCCCGGCAACTGCAGCTGCGCCGGCAGCCGGTGCCCCGGAAGGACCGTAATGGTGACGCGGGGAAAGATCCGCTTGGGGAAGAGCCCGCCGACCGCGGCGTACCGGGAATAGAGCGTCCCCGAGATGCGCACCGGGACGATCCACGCGTTGCAGCGTGCGGCGATGACCGCCGCCGAGTCGTAGATCTTGGTGAGGCTCCCGGTGGGAGTCGCCGGGCCCTGCGGGAAGACCACGACCGGCCGCCCGCGCTCGACGAGCCGGATCAGCCGCTTCAGCGCAAGCGGTCGCTGAGGATTGAGCACGACGTGCGGCACGACCCGCATCACCAGCCGCACCAGCCGGTGCCGCAGGCCCTCGCCCGAGTCGGCGACCGTAACGCTACCTGGCAGAAACAGCCCCAGCAGCGCGCCGTCGAGCACGGAATCGTGGTTGGCAACGATCAGCACCCGTCCCGCCCGCAGCTGGGAGACATCTCCCAGTACCCGAACGCGGAACAGCCGCCCAAAAACGTATCTTAAAAACCGGGTCGTCACAACGACTTACTCGTTATAGTTAATCTTGATTATCGATTAGCGGGCGGCGTGGCGTCAATTTGCGCTGGTCAGAGGACCGGCGAGGGGTGTTGCGCAGTACGCGACAAAGGGCGAAACCGAGGCGCCGGGCGACAATCGGGTCAGTAATCGTTAATCCCTGTTTCTAAATCAAAAAGTGAAAATCTATCAGAATGTTAGATTTGCTTTCTAACGATTAATTACCTTTAAATCGAGGCGTGATCTTAATCACAAGCTGTTTTCTTCAACCAGTACTCACTCCGAGGGAGCGCCATCATGGATATGCAGGTTCCGTCAGCTGTTCTCGAAGCACGCCAACTGCCCGCTGCGCAGCCGCTCAATAACGGCGTCGAGCTGAGCTTCTCACCGCAGTTGCGCGCGTATTTCGACAAGGATACGCACGCGCTGTGGTCGCGTTGGTCGCCCGAGCCGCGGCCGTGCTTCAACTCCGCCCTGCTCGCCGACATCCGGGCATTTCAGGACTATCTCGCCGGCACCGGCGGGACCATCGACAGCTACGGCGAGGAGCACCTCATTGAGTACGTGGTGCTCGCATCGGCCTCGCCGGGCGTGTTCAATCTCGGCGGCGATCTCGATCTCTTCAAGCAGCTGATCGACGCCCGCGACCGCCAGGGCCTGCTGCGCTACGGTCGCGCCTGCATCGATGTGCTCTACCGCCAGTACATCGGCCACGAACTGCCGCTCACCACGGTTTCCCTGGTTCAGGGCGAATGCCTCGGCGGCGGCTTCGAGGCGGCGTTGTCGAGCGACGTGCTGATCGCCGAAAAGAGCGCCCGCTTCGGCTTTCCCGAGATCATCTTCAACCTGTTTCCCGGGATGGGCGCCTACTCGTTCCTCGAGCGCCGCATCGGGCAGCGCGGCGCGGAGGAGCTCATCACCAGCGGCAAGATCCACACCGCGGAGGAGATGGCCGCGCAGGGCGTGGTCGACGTGGTGGCCGAGAACGGCAGCGGCGAGGCCGAGGTCGCGGCTCTCATCCGGCGCCGCAGCCGCAGCCGCATCGGGTTCTCCGCGCTTGCGCAGGTGCGCCGGCGCGTGCAGCGCATCGAGTTCTCCGAGCTGCTCGACGTCGTGCAGATCTGGGTGGACAGCGCGCTCAAGCTCAACTCGCGCGATCTCAAGCTCATGCAGCGCCTGGTTTCGCGCCAGAACGGGCTGAACGAGCCCCACCAGATCCACTGACGCCGCTTCCTGCCGGGATCGACCCATGGAAGAACGGGCCGTGCCCATGGTGGCGGGAAAGGCTCGCCACGTGGTCCATTGCAGGACCGACGGTTCGCCGTGCTTCTTGAGCGACGAGGACTACCTCGTCTATCTCGATTGCCTGAAGGAGGCGGCGGAGCGACACCGGTGCGCGATCCACGCGTACGTGCTGATGCCGGACCAGGTGCAGTTGCTCGTCAGTCTGGACTCGGAGACCCGAGTGACGGAGCTCATGCGCTGTGTCGGCGATCGCTACGTGGAATACGTGAACTACACCTACCAGCGGAACGGCGAGTTCTGGGAGGACGCGCCGAAGAGCGCGGCGATCGACGGCGAGCGGGACCTGCTCGCCGGTTACCGCGCGATCGAGGCGGCTCCCGTCCAGGCGCGCCTCGTCGCAATGCCGGCGGACTACCGCTGGTCGAGCCACCGCCATCACGCCTGCGGCAGCGAGGATGCGGTCGTTTGCGACCATGCCTCCTACCTCGCCTTGGGGACGACACAGCTCGCGCGGCAGCTCGCGTACGGCGAGTTGTTCCGCGTGCCCACCGGGTTCAGGCCCTGGGCCGGCCTCGATTCCGTGCAGGGCGCGGATCTGCGCGAGGATGGAATCAAGCGATCCGTGCGCGGCCTCGCGTGGCAGGCGATGAAGCTGCGGGAACGGCGTATCGGTCGTTCGCAGCCGCCCGCGGGGGAAACGCGCATCCGCGATGCGTCCGAAATCGCGCAGGCGCGTGCAAGCGCGACGCGCCGGTTAGCCGGCAAATGAAGGATTTGATAGACTTATGAGGCAATCAGCGCAGAATGGGCCGCGGCAGCAGACCGCGGCGAAAAAGCCCGTGTCTACCAGGGGGGACGCCGTGAGCGATCCGTCGACGGAGTACAGCATCCAGGAGGTGTCCGAGATGCTCGCTATTCCGATCCAGAAGCTGCGGCGCTGGGACGAGCAGGGAGTGCTGGTCGCGAGCCGCACGCACGGCGGGCATCG
>JBOIEM010000104.1:0-6045 GCA_050741115.1 Burkholderiales bacterium | reverse complement strand
TTCATCAACAGGCTCATTGCGCGGCGCTGGACTTCGCTGGGGGAGGTTCCGGCTGAGGCAGAAAACGCTGGAAGAACTTGAGCTCGTCGCTTTCGAGAGATGGATTGGCGATGACGATCGGGCGCAGGAAAATCATGAGCTCGCTCTTGCCGACGGCCTCGTCGCGAAAGCGCAGCAGCTCGCCCGCGGCCGCAAGGTTGTCCGCGCCCGGTATTTGCTGGCGGGCGCGCCGCGCGTCGTCCTGCATGAGCCCGCCGAGGACGACCGTCTGGCCGCTGCCGACCATCAGCACCGACTCCATTTCCCGCACCTGCACCTGCGGCACCAGATTGTCGATGATCAGGACCGGGTTGGGATCCTGCACGAAAGGCTGCTCGGGACGCAGCCGCGTCACTGTCGGCCGCACGGTCAAGGACACCCGCCCGTCGTCGTTGATCTGGGGTGTCACGCTCATCACGACGCCGACCGCCACCGTCTTCGCCGTTGTCGACACGGTGGTGAGCGCCCCGCCCTGCACCGGCTGGTTGGTCGAGGAGCTGACCTCGAAGTACACGATGTTGTCCACCACCTTGAGCAGCGCGGTCTGGTTGTTGAGCGCCATCAGCTTGGGGCTGGAGAGCACCCGCGTATTGCCGAACTCTTGCAGCAGCTTCACGGTCGCGCTGATGTTACCGATCGCGGAGTTCGGATCGATGTATCCGATCTGGAACAGGTTTGCGCCGGACTGAGTGAGGCCGCTGCCGAAGCCGCCCAGGGTCCTCTGAGTAAGTGAGGGTCCGCCGGTTATCGGCAGGCGGCTCCAGTCGACGCCTCCTTGGTACTTCTCTGACAACACCACCTCGACGATGGTGGCCTCGATCAGCACCTGGCGCTGCATGGCACTGACGATGCTGTCGATGTGCTGCTGTATGAGCTGATGCTGCTTTTCGGTCGCGTTGATGGTCACGGTGCCCGAAACCGCGTTCACCACCACGTCGTCGGGAAGCAGGGAAGCTTGCTGCTGCGCGCCCCCGGTCGAGGACACCACCGACGCCGCAAGTGAGGGGGCACCCTGACCGGCGCGGCTCGCCGCTTCCATCTGCTTGACCCGCATTTCCTGCTCCTGCTTGATCAGCGCGAGGCGCTCGCCCTTGGCCTCGGCGGTCAGGCTTTGCAGCCGGGTGGAGTTGAGAATGGAACGGATGTTGTCCCGCAACTGATCCCAGAAATCGTTTTTTGAAACAGTGCGCACCACCGTGCTGGAGCCGCTGGCACCCCCGGCGCCGCCCGCGCCCCCCGCAGCACCGCCTGCCCCGCCGGCACCACCGCTGACGGTGAGCTCGCCCGAGACGCCGATGGTCGAACTGGCTTCGCGCGCCATATTCACGTAGTTCACGCGGTAGGTCTTGACGTATGGCGTGTCGGGCGACACCACGATCGTGTTGCCCTCGAGCCGGTAACGCATGTTGGACTGTTTGCTGACGCGCTCGAGGATCGCCGGCAGCGTCTCGTTGATGGCGTTCAGGCTGACGAGCCCGCTGATGCCGGGGTGCACGTCGATGTTCTGCTTGGTGTCGCGCGCGAGCGCGACCAGCAGGTCCTTCACCGGAACTTCGCTGACGACCACGCTGTAGGTCTGCGGCTTCGCCGCGGGCTTCGGCGGCGGCACGAGATCGCTCACCCGGGCGGGCGGCGGGATGGCTCTGTCGGGTTCAGCCTTGAGCTGGGGCTTGGCGATGTGGCCTTCGGAAGCAGGAATGTGGGGCTTGATGCCGGCGCAGCTGGGAACGGCCAAGACGATCGCCAACGCCAGGATTGCATGGGCGCGCCGAGAGCGGAGGTGCGCAACCGCAATGGCATGCGGCAGAACGGTAGTCGGATCCATCGCGTCTCCCTGGCTGAAGCGCACCTTGCCACCTCTCCTAAACCCGATGACGCCGCGCTCAGGATGCCTGGTGGCGTTTCAACTCGCCCCGGATGCCCTCCACCGTGCGCAGAATCGGCCGGTTGGCCTTTAGGCTTTCCGGCAGTCTCTCAAGCACATCTTGTGCCGAGCGTCGGTCGCCGAACGTGCCGTAAAGCACCGTCAGCACCGGACGCCCGTTTGCCAAGGTACGATACACAAAAACCTTATTCATTTCAACGAATTTGGACAAGTCATTGAGGTGCAGCTTTAGCTGCGCGGCATCCGGCGTCCCGAGCAACTGGATGCTGTATACATTATGAATTTCGGTCGCAAGCCACTTCTCGGTGGCGGCGAGTCGGCTCTCGAGCAAGTCGATTTCCTGCGCTGGCGTGACTTCGGTCACGCCTGCCTGCCCTGCCGCGGGGTCCCGGTTCCCGCCCAGGGCCGCAGCAGTGCGGGGCGGGGCGTCAGTCGTCGGCGGCCGCGCCTGAGGCCGCGACTCGGCGGCGTATTTTTTTTGAGATTCAAAGCCTCGACCCGCCGCATCGCGCACGGGCGGCGGCTGCACCTCGGTCCGGGCAGCCGGACTGCCTGATGGCATTTCAGCGCGGGTTTCAGTCGGCTGCCGGGGTGAATGCGGAGCGCCCGGCCCGAAAATCATGTACCCCCCGATACCCAGCAGTGCGCCGGCGGCGAATGCCGCGGCCCCCCAAAAGATGCGCGGCGCGGCGTGCGGCCCAGCGTGCCCGCTAAACTCGCTGTCCCGGATGGCCGCCTCGATGTGCTTGGGGCGAATCGTGTGCGTGTTCTCCGAGAACGCCGCGAGCAATGCCTTATCGGCGATCAGGTTGATGCGCCGGGTGAGGCCCAGCGAGGCGCGCGCGACCTGCTTGATCACCACATCCGAAAACAGGTCGGGCCCGCGATAGCCCGCCGCGCGCATGCGGAACATCAGGTATTCGCGAATCTCGCGCGCGCCGAGCGGTTCGAGCCGGAAACTGTGGGTGATGCGCTCCCGCAACGGCCGGAGGTCGGGCTGCCGCAAGCGCTCGTCGAGCTCGGGCTGGCCGAAGAGCACGATCTGCAGCAGCTTGTCGCTGCGCGTTTCGAGGTTCGAGAGCAGCCGGATCTCCTCCAGGGTGGCAAGCGGCATGCTCTGCGATTCCTCGACGAACACCACGACGCGCTTGCCCTCGGAGTAACGCTTGAGCAGGAACTCGTGGAGCGCATGTAGTGCTTCCAGCCGCGAGGCGCCGCGATCCACCGCGAGCTGCAGCTCGATCGCGATGGCGTGCAGGATTTCCTCGGGCGGGACGCTCGGGTTGGCGATGTAGACGGTTTCGACATGCGGCGGCAGCCGCGTCGGCAGCATGTGGCACAGCATGGTCTTGCCGCTGCCGACCTCGCCGGTGACCTTGATGATGCCCTCGCCATGGGTGATGGCGTAGATCAGCGCCTCGAGGATGGGCCCGCGGTTGCCGCCGGCGAAAAAGAACTCGGTGTTCGGGGTGATCTTGAACGGCGGCTGGCTCAATCCGAAATGGCTGTAATACATTGCTCTTCCCCCGGCCGCGCGCATCGCAGGCGCGCCGCGCAGCCTTTGCGGCTATGGGCTCTTGGCAGCCGGCCGCGCTGTCGTCGCCGCGTCCCCGGCTTCGCCGTAGCTCTGCATCCTGCTGTAGAGGGTGGTGCGGTGGATGCCGAGCATCTTCGCCGCCTGCGTCAGGTTGCCCTGAGTGATCATCAGCGCCGCCTCGATGTAGCCGCGCTCCCACTGGGCAAGGGTGTGGTCGAGGCTGAAATTCTTGTGCAGCTGCAGGTGGCGCTTGGCGGCGTCCAGCACCACCTTGAAGTCCTGGCTGGCCGCCAGGCCCGGAAGTTCGACCTCGAGGCTTTCGAGGTCGAGCTCGGGCTGCAGCTCGGCCGCGGTCACGCGCTTGCCGGCGAACTTCGTGGTGAGGCGGATCACGATGTTGCGCAGCTCCCGCGCATTGCCCGGAAAGCCGTAGTCGAGCCACGCCTGCAGCGCGCCGGCATCGAGCTCGAACGGGTCCATGCGCGCCTGGCGCGCGTAGAACTCCCGGTAATGGTCGAGAAGCACCCGCTTGTCGTCGCCGAGATCGCGCAGCGGCGGCACGTTGATGGTGAACACCGACAGGCGGTGGTAGAGATCGGGGCGGAACCGGCCGGCGCGGATTTCCTGGCGCATGTCGCGGTTGGTGGCGGCCACCACGCGCGCGTTGGAGACGCGGCTCTGGGTCTCGCCGACGCGCTGGTACTCGCCGTTCTCCAGGACCCGCAGCAGCTTCGCCTGCAGCTCGAGGGGAAGCTCCCCGATCTCGTCGAGGAACAGCGTGGAGTCCTGGGCGTCCTCGAAGTAGCCCGAGCGCGCGCTGGTGGCGCCGGTGAACGACCCCTTCGCGTAGCCGAACAACGTGGGCTCCACCAGCGTCGGCGAGATCGCCGCGCAGTTGAGCGCGAGGGTTGGGCGGGCGGCGCGCTGGCTCATGCGGTGGAGAGCGGTCGCCACGAGCTCCTTGCCGCTGCCGGATTCGCCCTCGATCAGCACCGGGAAGGGGGCGTTCGCGAACTGCGAGATCTGCTGGCGCAGCTTGTCGATGAGCAGATGCTTGCCGAGCAGCCCGACTTCCGCGGGCGCGCCGAGCTCGGCCTCGCGCACTTCCAGCGCGCGCAGGAGCAGCGCCTTGAGCGTATCGGGTTCGGATGGCTTGGCGACGAACTCGATCGCGCCGAGCGTGCGCGCGTGGCGAGCGTTGGTCTCGTCGTTTTGCCCCGAAAGCACCACGATCTTGATGCCGGGAGAGTACGCGATGAGCTCGCTGATGAGGCGGAATCCCTCGTCCGGACGGTGCGGCGAAGGCGGCAGCCCGAGATCGACCAGCGCGAGCTGGGGCGCGCTGTCGAGCTGGCGCAGCAGGCTTTTCACGCGAGTGCGCGAGTCCGCGACATACACGGTGAAGTCGCGGCTCAGGACGAAGTTGAGCGTATCCGTGATCAGCGGGTCGTCGTCGACGATCAGCAGATCGGGCTTGGTGGACTCACCTTGCTTCGCTTGCGACGCCAATCAGTCGGTCCTCTTGCGGGCATTGAACTGCGGGCCCGCGGCCGCTCGAGCGCGCAGAGTCATCCAGCGTACCACCTCGCGCCTGCCGGCAATTGTATAGCAAAGGCCCATTGCCGCATGCCGCGATCCTCGTCACTCCGCGATGCAGGCGAGAAAGGCCTGCTCCAGGCCGGAGGTGCCGGTGCGCGCGGTCAGCTCCCCCGGGGTGCCCGCAAAACGGAGCCGGCCGCCGTGCATCACCGCGAGGCGGTCGCAGAGGTCGGCAACGTCCGCCAGGGTGTGGGAAGTAAAGAAAACGGTCCGCCCGGAGCGGCGCAGCGCTTTGAGTTCGCCTTTCAGCAGCGCCCGGGCCTTGGGATCGAGGCCGCCGGTCGGCTCGTCCAGCACGTAGAGATCCTTGCCGGAGAGGAGGCAGGCGGCGAGACCGAGCTTCTGCATCATCCCCTTGGAATAGGCGCGCGCGGCGCGGCCGAGCGCCGCCGGCTCGAGGTCGAGCGCCTCAAGGACGCGCACCGCCTCGGCTTCGTCATAGCGGGCGCGGTGCAGGCCGAGCATGTAATGAAGAAACTCGCGCCCGGTCAGGAAGAACGGCGGATTGAAGCGCTCCGGCAGATAGGCGATCCGGGCCCGCGCCGAGGTGGTCGTGTGCGGAACGCTGAAGATCTCGATTGCGCCGCCGTCGGCGTCGCAGAAGTCGAGCAGGCACTTGATCAGCGTGGTCTTGCCCGCGCCGTTGACGCCGACCAGTCCGAAGAACTCCCCTCGCCGCACGTCGAGCGAGAATCCGCTCACCACCGGCACGCCGGAGTACCGCTTCTCGACTTGCGCGAAACGCAGCGCGATCTCGCTCATATCGGGAGACTAAATTATCCCAAAGGGCGGGCTGCGACAACCCGCAGCTGCCTCGAGGCTGGGTAGCGGAGGTGTCCGCGTATCGTGCCGCGCATTGCGGATCAAAGTTCGATTGTTGCGCTGTCGGGGCTGGTTTAAAATCGACGTGCCTTTGGACAAGCCTCCCTGGTCGTGATGGAAAACCTCGTCGAAATCAAGGACGTCAACTTCGCGTACGACGTGC
>JBOIEM010000103.1:0-10669 GCA_050741115.1 Burkholderiales bacterium | reverse complement strand
TCCAGATGTCGAGCAGCACCAGGTCGGGCCGCGCCTGGCTGCGGAACGCGCGCGCGTCCGCCGCGTTCTGCGCCAGCCGGACCTGATAGCCTTCGTCGCTCAGGATCTCGGACAGCAGCTCGCGGATTCCGACCTCGTCGTCTACGACCAGGATGTGCTGCATAGCCGGAGGAAATGCTCCGCTGATTCTACACCCGCGCCCGTGCCGCCACGCGGCGCGGTACGTCCTGCGCCGCCGGCAACTCGATGGTCACGCACGCCCCGCGCGGCGCGACGTTGGCGATCGCGGCCTTGCCGCCGTGCTCCTCGACGATCTTTTTGACGATCGCGAGCCCCAGCCCGGTGCCCCTGGGCTTGGTGGTCACGTAGGGCTCGAAGGCGCGCCGTATCACGTGCTCGGGCACGCCGCAGCCGTTGTCGGTGACCGTAAGCCGGACAACACCCCCCGCGTGGCTGCTTGCCACCGTCACGCGCGGCTCAGGCGTGTCGGCGAGCGCGTCCTGCGAGTTCTGCAGGAGGTTGTGTATGACCTGCCGCAGCTGCGCCGCGTCGCCCACCACCGGCGGCAGCTCCGCCGCGAGCTCCAGCCGCACGGCGCCTCCGAGCGAGGACTCGTAGAGTGTCAGCACTTCGCGCGTCAGCGCGTTGAGATCGAGCTCGTGCACGGATGGCTCGGGCGTGCGCGCGTACTTGGTAAACGCGTCCACCATGTTCTTCAGCGCGGAGACCTGGTTGACGATCGTCTGCGTCGAGCGCACCAGCACCTCGGCTTCGGCCTGCGCGAGCTTGCCCTCGAGCTTCGCCTTGAGCCGCTCCGCGGAGAGCCGGATGGGCGTCAGGGGATTGCGGATCTCGTGGGCGAGGCGCCGGGCCACTTCGGCCCACGCCGCCGCGCGCTGCGCCTCGGCGAGATGCGTGATGTCGTCGAACACGACGACGCAGCCGCCTTCCGAGCCCGACGGCAGGCGCGTGCCGCGCAGCAGCAGCAGCTGCGTCCTGCCCTGAAGCGAGCGCTCCACCTGCTGCTCCCATTCCGCGGCTCCGGCTTGCGCGAACGCGGCCGCGATTTCCCTCCCCAGCTCGCCGACGCCGGGGGCCGCCGCCGGCCAGCGCCCCGCTGCGCTGCCGATGAGAGGCCCGAAGTCGATCCCGAGGATCGAGCCGGCACTGCGATTGGCGGCGCGGAGATTCAGCTCCTCGTCGAACGCCAGCACGCCCGCGGACAGGTTGGCGAGCAGGCTCTCGAGATAGGCCTTGGCCTGGCTCATCGCCGCCTGGTGGCGCTCGGCCTGCGCGTGCGCTTCGGCAAGCTGCAAGGTCATCCGGTTGAACGACTGGGTCAGCGTGCCGATTTCGTCGCGTGAGACGACCGCCGCACGCTGGCTGAAATCCCCGCTCGCCACTGCGCGCGTGCCTTCGACCAGCGCGCCGATCGGGGCCGACAGCCGGTCGGAAAGCACGAACGCAAGCGCAGCGGCGGAAAGCAGGGCAAGCAGCAGCGTGAGCGTGAGCGTCACGCCGTACAGGCGCTTCAGGCCTCTGCGTGAGAGGGTCAGCTCCTGGTATTCCCGGTAGCCTGATTGCACCGCTTCCGCGTCCTGGCCGAGCTGCTTCGGCACCGGCTGCAGCAGCTGCAGCACGCGCAGTTCGCCGGTGGCGGCGACCGGCACCGGTGCCAACACGCGCAGGTGAAGGCCCCTGTCGGGTATCGCCTCGACCACGCCGTAGTCCTTCCCCGCGTGGATCTCCTTCAGCGCGGCGGGGCCCGGCGGCTCCGGCATCAACCCGGCGCGCCCCCGGCCGGAATACGCGAGCACCTTGCCGCCCTCGGTGAACAGGGTCGCCTCCTGCACCCCGGCCTGGCCGCGCAGGACGCCCAGCATCGCGATCTGTTCCTCGCCCGGGCTCTGCGACAGTGCAAGCGCCATGGCGTTCGTCCTGCCCGTGAGCTCCTTGAGCGCGTTGTCGAGCATGCCGCGACCGAGGTTGAGACCGCTGTCGAGCGCCTTGTCGAGACGCACCGCGAACCAGGACTCGATCGAACGCGCGAGGAACTGCACGGACATGCCGTAGATCAGCGCCCCCGGCAGCAGCGCCATCAGCGCGAAGAGAAGCACGAGGCGCAGCGTCAGCCGGGAGCCGAATATGCCGGCTTTGAGCTTGCGCCTCAGCGTGACGAGCTGGTAGACGACCAGCGCGGTCAGCATGCCCGCGACCGCGCCGTTCAGCGCGAGCAGCAGCGGATAGCGCTCCGCGAACGACGCCGGGTTGGCGCTCGAGGCCGCCACCAGGAACAGGGCGACCGCGACCAGTCCCACGCACAGGATGAGGAGATAGCGCACGACCGCGCTCGACAGCGCCGGCCCGGCGGGCGGGGGCAGGGCGCTCATGGGGACACCGTCCAGCGGTGCCAGTCGGAGGAAATGGTCCATTCGCGCGAGCCCACCGCGCTCACCTGGAAGGGGCGCGGCAGCTGCGAGGAATCCAGCCGCAGCCGCAGGGCGGCCCGGTAGCTGTTGCCCTTGCCCAACGCGTCGCTCTCGGCGATCTCGCGCACGCGCACCCGGCTCATGAATTCGAGCGCCTCGCGCAGGGAGGCAAAATTGCGGTAGAGGGTGCGCACGGCGACGCGGTACTGGCGCGTCAGGGCGTTGTACGACAGGCGGTACTGCTGCCGGGCGTTGGCGAGCTTTTCGTTGAACCAGTACCAGCGCGGGCGGGTGAGCTCGAATTCGAGCGCGAAATGGAGCGGCACGCCCTTGTTGAGCGCGTCCTCCAGGGTGTGCGTCAGCGTGATCTCGAATTCCGCCTCGAGGACGTAGCCGTCCTCCGCCGCGATCAGCGCGGCCTTCCTCACTTCGATCCCGTCGGCGCGAGCCGGGGGGGCGGACCCGGCTCCCAGCCCAAGCACGACGAGCGCCGCGAGGCAGTTAAGGTTTCTGCAGCAGCGCGTAGAAAAAGCCGTCATGCCGTCTGTCCGGAAGCAGTTGGCCCGATTCCGCGTGGATGTCGTTGCCGACCGCAGGAAGGGCGAGGCGCCTCGCGTCCCGATGGTGCTCCAGAAACCACGCAACCTGCTCGCGGTTCTCCTCCTGGAACACGGAGCAGGTTGCGTACAGCAATTTACCACCACTGGCGAGCGCCTGCCACAGCGCGTCGAGCATGCGGCGCTGCAACTGCGCATACTGCGCGATGTCGGACTCCCGGCGCAGCCACTTGATATCGGGGCGCCGCCGCGCGATGCCCGAGGCGCTGCATGGGGCATCGAGCAGGATGCGGTCGAAGGCCACGCCGTCCCACCACGAAGCCGGCTCGCAAGCGTCGCCGCAGAGCACGCGCGCCGTGAGCCCGAGGCGCCCCAGATTGGCGCGCACGCGCTCGAGGCGCGCGGCGTCGTGGTCGAGCGCCGTGAGTTCGACGTCCGCGAGCTCCAGCACGTGTCCGGTCTTGCCGCCGGGAGCGGCGCAGGCATCGAGCACCCGCATGCCGTGGGCAAGGTCGAGCAGCGGCGCGGCGAGCTGCGCCCCGAGGTCCTGCACCGAGACGATTCCTTCAGCGAGCCCGGGTACGCGCGCGGCAGGCAGCCCCTTTTTCAGCAGCACCGCGTCGCCGTGCCGCTCTGCCCGGATGCCGTGCCGTGCGAGCACCTCCAGGTAATCGGCGACGCGCGCGCGGCGGCGGTTCACGCGCAGCGCGAGCGGCGGGTGCAGATTGCCGGCTTCGAGTATCGCCGCGTACTCGCCCGGGTACTGGACGCGCAGCTTGTCGATCCACCACTGCGGGTGGCAATAACGCGCGGTCTCCGCGCGCTGCGCGCGCGCGCCCAGGGCCGCGCGCCGGCGCAGGAAATTGCGCAGCACCGCGTTGACGAGCCCTTTCGCCGAAGTCAGCCCGAGGGCATGGGAGGTCCGCACCGCGTGGTCCACGACCGCGTGCGGGGCGGCGCGGCTTTCCTCAAGCTGGTAGAGCGCGACCAGCAGCAGCGCGCGCAGCCGCGCGTCCTTGAGCGGCTTCTCCAGCAACGCGTCGAGCACGGCCTCGAGGCGGGCCAGACAACGCAGCGCGCCGTACGAGAGATCCTGCACCGCCGCGCGGCGGCGCTCGTCGATTCTCGCATCGGCGCGCCACGCCGCCGCGAGCTCGGCATCCAGGCTGTGCCCGTGGAGCACGCCTCCGAGCACCGCAGCCGCCAGCCGCTGGACCTCAACCATCGCGCGACTCGAAGCGCGCGCCACGCGCCAGCCTGAAACCGGACAGGAAGGCCTGCGCCGCGAGCCTTTTCCCGCCGGCGCGCTGCAGCTCGATGATGCGCAGCGCGTCGCTCCCGCACGCCACCACGATGCCGCCAGGCTCCGCCGCGCACACGGTCCCCGGCGCGGCGCGGACCCCGCGTTCGACGCGAGCGCGCCAGATCTTGAGCACCACGCCTTCGTGCCGGGTCTGCGCCCCCGGAACGGGGTCGAACGCGCGTATCCGTCGTTCGATCGCCACCGCCGGCTCCCGCCAGTCGATCTCGGCCTCACCGCGCCCGATGCGAGCGGCATAGGTCGCCGCGTTCCCGTCCTGCGCGACCGGGGCGGGCCACGCTTCGAGCGTGCGCACGAGCAGGCGCGCCCCGAGCGCGGCGAGCTTGTCGTGGAGGCTGCCCGCGGTATCGTCGGGCGCAATCGCGATCGCTTCCTGAAGCAGGATCGGGCCGGTGTCGAGGCCTTCGTCCATCTGCATGATGGTGATGCCGGTCGACGTGTCACCGGCGAGCAGCGCGCGCTGGATCGGTGCCGCGCCGCGCCCGCGCGGCAGCAACGAGGCGTGCACGTTGAGACCGCCGCGCGGCGGCAGCGCGAGCAGCGGTGGCGGCAGTATCAGCCCGTAGGCGGCGACCACCAGCGCCACGGGCCGCACCGCTGCGAGCGCGGCAAGCGTCGCGGGATCATCGAGCGCTGACGGCTGCAGGAGCGTGAGGCCGCGCTCGAGCGCCAGTTGCTTGACGGCCGAGCGCTGGGGCTTCAGGCCGCGCCCGGCCGGCCGGTCCGGCCGCGTCAATACCAGGGCGACTTCGTGGTGCGCCCGTAGCAGGGCCTCGAGCGCTACCGCAGCGAACTCCGGGGTCCCGGCGAAGACGAGCTTCAAGGAATCAGAGAACGAGCCGCCGGGCCTCGGGCTCCACCGTTCGCCGGTCCTGCTTCCTCGATCGCGCGAGGATGCGGCTTTGTTTGAGACGAGAGAGCTTCTCGACGAACACCTTGCCCTCGAGGTGGTCCATTTCGTGCTGGACGCACACCGCGAGCAGCCCTTCCGCCTCGAGAACGAACGGCTCGCCGGCGCCATCGAGCGCGCGCACCGTCACGCTCCCTGCGCGCCGCACCTTTTCGTAGACTCCGGGCACTGACAGGCAGCCCTCCTCGAATTCGGCCTTGCCACTCGCGGCAAGGAGCTCGGGGTTGATGAACACGCGCAATTGGTCGCGCGTTTCGGAGACATCGATCACGATGAGGCGAACAGGGACGTCGACCTGTGTTGCAGCCAGGCCAACCCCGGGCGCGGCATACATGGTATCGGCCATGTCCTTGATTAACTGGCGAATCCGCTCAGTGACCGCCTCCACCTTCGTGGCGCGCTTGCGGAGCCTCGGATCCGGATAGAGCAGGATCGGCAGCAAAGCCATAAAAAGCTTGCGAATTTAATCAGCTAGATGCAGAATTTAAACTAAACTCTCGGGCGCAGTTCCGTCAGCGGGCTGCGCCTATTAGTCTGTAATTTGGGGGCGTGACATGCGTACGGCGATTATATCCCTGATTTTGCTGATGACTCCGCT
Source organism: Burkholderiales bacterium (assembly GCA_050741115.1). Classification (GTDB taxonomy): domain Bacteria; phylum Pseudomonadota; class Gammaproteobacteria; order Burkholderiales; family SG8-41; genus SG8-41. The sequence goes on along the minus strand of JBOIEM010000103.1, from coordinate 4,854 downwards.
CGTGTCGACGCCGGCAACGGCGGCCGATGCCAGCGCGCTTCAGGAAGGGGCTCCCGACCAGTACATAGTCGTCCCTGGCGACACTCTGTGGGGCATCTCCGGGCGTTTTCTCAAGGACCCCTGGAAGTGGCCCGAACTCTGGAGGATGAACCAGGAGCAGTTGCGGAATCCCCACCGCATCTTCCCCGGCGATGTGATCGTGCTGGATCGCACCGGCGCCGAGGTTCAGTTGCGGTTGCTGAAGGCCGATGATCCGGCCGCCGTCGCCGCCGCCGCTGCCGCGGCTGCTGCTGCGGCCGTGTCGCCACGCGATACCATAAAACTCTCGCCCAGAATTCGGGCCGAGCCGCTCGCCGATAAGGCGATCCCCTCAATCCCGCCGTCGGTGATCGAGCCGTTCCTGTCCCGGCCCCTGGTGGTTGGACAGGACGAACTCGACAGCGCCCCGCGCGTCCTCGCCAATCAGGAAAACCGGGTCGCGATCGGGGCCGGCGACATCACCTACGTGGAGGGCCTCGACTCCAACAGGGGCCTGGCGTGGCAGGTCTTCCGCCGCGGCGATCCCCTCATCGACCCCGATACCGGAGAGACGCTCGGCTACCAGGCCGTGTATCTCGGCGAGGCGCGAGTGACCCGGCGCGGCGACCCGGCCACGGTCGAGATCATCAAGTCCGCGCAGGAGATCTACGCCGGCGACCGGTTGCTGCCCGCCGCGAAGGAAATTCCCACCTTTTCCTATGTGCCGCGGGCGCCGTGGCGGCCGGTGCGGGGACGCGTCATGTCGACCTACGGCAACCTGGGCGAAACCGGGCCGACAGGTATCGTCGCGCTGTCCAGGGGCTCACGCGACGGCCTCGAGGTGGGACATGTCCTCGCGATCCACCGCAGCCAGAGCACGCTCACTTACGGCACGCGCATGGCGCCTCTCTACGGCGCGCAGGGATTGTCCGCGGATGACTCGCCGCGTCCCTATTACAGCGAGGACATCGCTCCGCGCGATGCGCCGCTGTATCAGCGTGGCCGGCGTATCACCGCGGAGGATGCCGCCAAGCTGCCCGACGAGCGTTTCGGGCTGGTCATGGTGTTCCGCACGTTCGACCGCGCCGCGTTCGGGTTGGTCATGCAGGCCTCGCGTCCGGTTGCGGTCAACGACCTCGTTACCAATCCCTGATTCCGCCCGGCTGCGCGCCGAAGCGGCGGGCGGCAGCCTTGCTTCCTACCGCCGCATGCCGCTCGACCCGGAACTCGCAGCATGGCTCAGGCTGAGCCTCACGCCCGGCCTGGGCGGCGAAGGCCTGCGCCGCCTGCTCGCCGCCTTCGGTGACCCCCCGCGCGTGCTGTCGGCAAGCCGCGGCGCGCTCGCCCAGCACGTGGGCGACGCCACCGCCGTCGTCATCCGGGAGGGCATTGCCGCCGACTCCCTCGCGGCGGCGGGCGCGTGGCTCGAGGACCCGGCGAACCGCATCGTGACCCTCGCGGATCCCCACTACCCCCCCCGCCTGTTGCAGGTCCTCGATCCCCCGCCGCTGCTTTACGTGAAAGGGCGCGCCGAGCTGCTGTCGCGACCATCGCTTGCCGTCGTCGGCAGCCGCAACGCGACCGCGCAGGGCGTGGCGAACGCCGAGGCCTTCGCGCGGACGCTGTCCGACGCGGGCCTGACCATCGTGAGCGGGCTCGCCCTTGGCGCCGACGCCGCGGCGCATCGCGGCGGGCTCGCCGGTGCCTCGAGCAGCGTGGCGATCCTCGGCACCGGCGCGGACATCGTCTATCCCGCTCGCAACCGCGCGCTGGCACACCAACTTGCCGAGCGCGGCGCCTTGGTCTCGGAGTTTCCGCTCGGCACCCGGCCCCTGGCGGGAAACTTCCCGCGCCGCAATCGATTGATCAGCGGCCTCGCGCTCGGCTGCCTGGTGGTGGAAGCGGCCGCGGACAGCGGCTCGCTCATCACGGCGCGTCTTGCGGCCGAGCAGGGCAGGGAGGTATTCGCCATTCCCGGCTCGATCCACTCGCCCCTCGCCAAGGGTTGCCACATGCTCATCAAGCAGGGTGCGAAGCTCGCGGAGAACGCGCGTGACATTCTGGAGGAGCTGCAGTTGCCCGCGCCACCGCCCTCCGCGCCGTCGCCCGCAACCGCCACCGATGCGCGCACGCGCCGCCTGCTCGACGCGCTCGGCGACGAGATCCTCGACCGCGACACGCTCGCCGCGCGCTGCCGGCTGCAGCCGGCCGAACTCGCCGCGCTGCTCACCGAGCTCGAGATCGACGGCCATGTCGCGACGCTGCCCGGCGGACTGATCCAGCGCGTGCAGCGCTAGTTTTCCGGCGGCGCGGCGTCCGCCACGCTTGCCTAGACAAGATTTTGTTCTTATCATCTGGCGCTATTTTTTTGTGTCGGATCGCAATCAGGCGTGCGCATGAGTAAGCAACTGATCATCGCCGAGAAACCTTCGGTCGCCGCGGACATCGCGCGCGCGATCGGGGGCGTCACGCGTCACGGCGATTACTACGAGAACGGGGGGTACGTGCTGTCGGCCGCGGTCGGGCACCTGCTCGAGCTCGCCGCGCCTCCGGAATACGAAGTGAAGCGCGGCAAGTGGTCGTTCGCCCATCTGCCGGTGATACCGCCCCGCTTCGAGCTCGTGCCGATCGAGCGCAACGAGAGCCGTCTCAATTTGCTGCTGCGCCTGATCAAGCGCAAGGATGTGACCGGCCTCATCAACGCGTGCGACGCCGGCCGCGAGGGCGAGCTCATCTTCCGTTACATCGTGCAGCACGCGCGGGCGAAGAAGCCGATCCGGCGGCTCTGGCTCCAGTCGATGACACCCGCGGCGATCCGCGAGGGCTTCGAAAGCTTGCGCCCGGACCGCGAACTGCTGCCGCTCGCCGACGCCGCGAAATGCCGCTCCGAGGCCGACTGGCTGGTCGGCATCAACGGCACGCGCGCGATGACCGCCTTCAATTCGAAGGAGGGCGGCTTCTATCTCACGACCGTCGGCCGCGTGCAGACGCCCACCCTCGCCATCCTGGTCGAGCGCGAAGAGGCGATCCGGGCGTTCAAGTCCCGCGACTATTGGGAGGTGCACGCGCGCTTTCTCGCGCGGGCGGGCGAGTACGCCGGGCGCTGGTTCGATCCCGGCTTCCGGAAGGATGAGGCGGCGGAGCGCAGGCCCGAGCGGCTGTGGAGCGCCGCCGAGGCCGAAGCGATCGCCGCGGCCTGCCGCGGCCAGAGGGGCTCCGTCAGCGAGGAAACGAAGCCCGTCACGCAACTCTCGCCCCTGCTGTTCGACCTGACGAGCCTGCAGCGCGAGGCGAACGGGCGCTTCGGATTCTCCGCGAAGACCACACTCGCGCTCGCGCAGTCGCTCTACGAGCGCCACAAGGTCCTCACCTATCCCCGCACCGACTCGCGCGCGCTGCCCGAGGACTACCTCGCCACGGTGAAAAAGGCCATGGAGCTGCTCGCCGGCAATCGGGAGTACGCGCCCTTTGCCCGAAATGTCCTCAAGAACAACTGGGTGCGGCCGAACAAGCGCGTCTTCGATAACGCCAAGGTGAGCGATCACTTCGCGATCGTGCCGACGGTGCAGCTGCCGAAACACCTCAACGAAGCCGAGCGCAAGCTCTACGACCTGGTGGTGCGGCGCTTCCTTGCGGTGTTTCACCCGGCGGCGGAGTCCCTGCAGACCACGCGCATTACCGTGGTCGCCAGCCACTCTTTCAAGACCGAGGGCCGCATCCTGCAGATCCCCGGCTGGCTCGCGGTATACGGACGCTCCGCCCAGGAGGAATCCCAGAATCTGCCGGCCGTCGAAGCCGGCGAAGAGGTCGCCGTGGTCGAAGTGAACGCCAACGCCAACCAAACCAAGCCGCCTGCACGTTATACCGAGGCGACGCTGCTCTCCGCCATGGAGGGTGCGGGCAAGCTCGTCGAAGACGACGAGCTGCGCGCCGCCATGGAAGCAAAGGGCCTCGGCACGCCGGCCACGCGCGCCGCCGTCATCGAGGGATTGATCCAGGAAAAATACGTGCACCGAGAGGGCCGGGAACTCAAGCCTACCTGGAAGGCATTCAGGCTGCTGCTGGCGCTCCACCACTTCGGCGTCACGGAGATCACCTCGCCCGAGCTGACCGGGGACTGGGAGTACAAGCTGAAGCTCATGGAATCGGGCAAGCTCCAGCGCGATGTCTTCATGGACCACATCGAGCAGGTGACCCGCGACCTCGTGGAGCGCATCAAGAACGGCGACATCCCCGAGGAAGCCTATGCCACGGTGGAGGCGCACTGCCCCAAGTGCGGCGGCGTGGTCCAGGAAAATTACCGCAAGTTCCAGTGCCAGAACTGCGATTTCTCGCTGTGGGCGGTCCTGGCGGGGCGCGATTGGGCACCCGAGGAAATCGCGGAGCTCTTTGTGAAGCGCTTCGTGGGACCGCTCACCGGCTTCCGCAGCCGCGCCGGCAAGCCGTTTTCAGCGGGCATCCGGCTCACCGCCGACCACAAGCTCGAATTCGACTTCGGGCAGACCCGGCACGACGAGGAGGCGCAGAACCCGCCTGATTTCACCGGGCAGGAAAGCGTCGGCGCCTGCCCCAAGTGCCGCGCCCGCGTGTTCGAGCACGGGGCCGTTTACGTGTGCGAGAAAGCAGTCGGCCCGGCGCGCAGTTGCGACTTCCGCTCCGGCAAGATGATCCTGCAGCAACCGGTCGAGCGCGCCCAGATGCAGAAACTGCTCGCGACCGGCCGCACCGATCTCCTTACCCAGTTTGTCTCGAGGAAAGGGCGGCGCTTCAAGGCCTACTTGGCGAAGACCGCCGAAGGCAATGTCGGCTTCGAATTCGAGGCGCGCGCCCCGCGGC
>JBOIEM010000102.1:0-6901 GCA_050741115.1 Burkholderiales bacterium | reverse complement strand
CTGCATACCAAGAATCATCGCCCTCTCTCGCCCATGATGTCCGAGCACCTCCGTCATCCACCTCAAACTCTGGGAAATCGTTATGGCCGCTCATGTAAATCTTGCTGATGTGACCCCGTATCGACTGCGTCGGCAAACGCCCATCGGCGATGGCAGCCCACCACTCATCGGAACCAAACAGACCGTGCTCTGAAACAATCCCGGCATCCGCTCTGTGAAGCGTCGCCTCCTGCACCTGCTCAATGAAGCGTCGGTTTCGCCGCAGCTCATAAACAGCAACCATCTCGGGTGGCGATGTTGTGGCCATGCGCGTAGTGCCGCCTAACGTGTCCCAATCACCTGTGCGCGCGAGACAGCGACGCGCTCGCACGCGTCAGTGTGGATTGGGTGGTTAAACGGCAACATACCTGAACTGCGATTCGACCGCTTCGGCATCAGTGTTTACCTCGGACGGTGCGTACTGCATGGGAAATCCCAATGAGAGGTCACACTCGATCACCGCACCCATGGCGTGAGCATCGACCGATAGCACCGTGACCGGCCAAGAATGACCCGCCTCCCGCACGACGAAGCGGTCCCCAACCCGTGCCGGAGCCCCAAGCCACGAGACCTCGAAAAGTGAGCGTTTCCCATCGGGAGTCGGCCGACTGGAGTTGATGCGGAAGTGCGCCATTTGTTGCCGTTTAACGTCAATTGGTTGAAAAGATAGTTGAAGATTTGGATGACGATTTAGTTGACAAATTGGTTGACACCCGCCGCCAATCCGCCGACTTAGCCATAACCCGCTGTCATCCTTTCCCCCGGCTCATACGTTACGCCAGTCAGGAATCCGAGGCAATTCTGCCCGCAGGGATCGGGTCACATGTCTGAGCATGACACCGAAGTTTCGCAAACGGCGGCCACACGTCCGCGGCTGCTCGATGTTGTCCGCGACGCAATCCGAAGGCGGCATTACAGCTACCGGACGGAGGATACTTATCTTCATTGGATCAGGCGGTTCATTCTCTTTTCCGGCAGACGGCATCCGCGCGAGCTCGGCGCGGAGGAGGTGACGGCGTTTCTGAACCATCTTGTGGCCCAGCGCCATGTGGCGGCGGCCACCCAGAACCAGGCTCTGGCCGCCCTGCTCTTTCTTTACAAGGAGGTTCTTGCACAGCCGCTTCCCTGGCTGGAGGGGATCGAACACGCCAAGCGTCCGATCAGGCGTCCGACGGTGCTCACCGAGGACGAGGCGCGGCAACTATTAGGGCGGCTGCGTGGGACGAAGTGGCTCATGGCGAGCCTCCTCTACGGCGCGGGCCTGCGGCTGCGCGAGTGTTTGACGCTCAGGGTCAAGGACGTGGATTTCGGTTATCGCCAGATCATGGTGCGCGACGGCAAGGGCGGCAAGGACCGTGTCACGATCCTGCCGGGACCCGTCGTCGGACCTTTGCAAACGCATCTTGCGCAGGTAAAGGCCTTGCATGAACGCGACCTTGCTGACGGTTGCGGCGATGTCGAGCTGCCGGATGCAATCGCCCGCAAGTACCCGCGCGCTCCATACGAATGGGGGTGGAAGTTCGTCTTCCCGTCGTACAAGCGCTCGGTGGACCCCCGCACGGGGGTAATCCGCCGACACCACTTGTACGAAAACTACCTGATCCGTGGGGTGAAAGAGGCTGCGCGCGCCGCTGGAATCACCAAACACGTAAGCTGCCACACGCTGAGACATTCTTTTGCCACGCACCTGCTTCTGAGCGGCTACGACATCCGTACGGTGCAGGAACTGCTTGGGCACGCGGACGTATCGACTACCATGATCTATACGCACGTGCTGAACAAGGGCGGGCGCGGAGTGAAAAGCCCACTCGATGCGAGCGGCACCGCTCCGCCCCCGGTACTGCGAGACATGACGGCGGAGTACCGAGCCTGCTGATTAGGGTGAGAGAGAGGATGCCGGGACGGGGAGCGAGAGCGTCCTCGGCGGTGGGAGACTTACTCGGGTCGCTGCAAGTCGGCGATCACCGCGTTCAGGAAGCGCCCGGCCTCGCCACCCGTGACCACCCGGTGGTCGAACGTGAGGGAGAGCGGCATCATGCGGCGCACCGCCGGCCGGTCGTCCACCACCACGACCCGTTTCTCGATGCGGCCGGCGCCGAGGATGGCGACCGTCGGCGGCAGCACCACTGGCGAAGCGTAGCGGCCGGCGATCGAGCCGTAGTTGGAGAGCGTGATCGTGTTTGCGCGCAGCTCCTCGGGCGGCACCTTGCGCGCGCGCGCGTCGGCGATGAGCTTCTCCATCCCTGCCTTCAGGTCGTCGGCGCTGCGCTCGCCGCAGTTGCGCAGCACCGGCACGAGCAGCCCGTCCGGCGTGTCCACGGCGATGCCGATGTCGATCTTCTTCATCACCCAGCGGCCGATCTTCTCGCTGTCGTACCAGGCATTCAGCGCGGGCTCGGCGCGGCAGCCGGCGACGAGCGCGCGGATGAGGCGCATCATCGTGTGCGTCGCTTTCGGCCACGCGTCGATGTCCGCGTCGTCCATGATAGTGGCGGATGCGACCTCCGCGGTCGCGAGCTCCATGTTCTGCGCCATGGTGCGCCGCACGCCGCGAATCACCTCGATCGGCCCGGTTTCGGCCAGGATGCGCGCGGCGCGCTGCACGTCGGCCGCCGTGATGAGACCGTCGGCGCCGGTCGGGGTCACCATCGCGAGGTCCACGTTGAGCTTGCGGGCGAGCGCCCGGACCGCGGGAGCGGCCTTGATGCCGGCGGTGACCGGGGCCGGCGGCGCGGGCGCATCCGAGACCACCTTCTGCCCGACCTCGACGACGCCGACCACGGTGCCGGCGTCGCGCGCGTCGCTCTCGCCCTCGAATCCCACCAGCGGCGCGCCGATATGCGCGATGTCGCCGACGTTGCCGTAGAGCTTCGCGATTTTTCCGGAGTAGGGCGCGGGAATGTCCACCACGGCCTTGGCGGTCTCGACCGACACCATCGGCGCATCGGCCTTGACCTCTTCGCCGACCTTGACGTGCCACTTGACGATCTCGGCTTCCTGCAGCCCTTCGCCCAGGTCGGGAAGCTTGAATATCTTCATGGTTTTCAGCCGAAGGCGAGCGTTTTCTTCACTGCGGCGACGATCCGCTCCTTGCCGGGCAGGTAGTGATGCTCCAGCCGCGGCAGCGGCACCACCACATCGTAACCCGTGACGCGCTGCACCGGGGCGAGCAGATTGAGGAGTCCTTCCTCGGCGAGCCCGGCGGCGATCTCGGAGGCGAAGCTGCAGGTGCGCGCGGCCTCCGTGACGATCACGCAGCGGCCGGTCTTGGCGATCGAGGCGAGAATGGTGTCCAGGTCAAGCGGCTTCAACGTCGCGACGTCGAGCACCTCGGCGGCGATGCCTTGTTCCGCGAGAACGTCGGCCGCGGCGAGCGACTCGTACAGCATCGCCCCCCACGCGACCACGGTGACGTCGCTGCCCTCCCGCGCCGTATAGCAGGCGTCGAGCGGCATGGCCTGGCCGTCGTCGGCGATCTCTTCCTTGAACAGGCGGTAGAGCCGCGTCGGCTCCAGAAAAACCACCGGGTCGGGGTCGCGGATGGCGGCGAGCAGCAGGCCGTAGGCGCGGCGCGGCGATGAGGGATAGACCACGCGGATGCCCGGTATGTGGGCGAATATCGCCTCGGGGCTTTCGGAATGGTGCTCGGGGGCGTGTATGCCTGCCCCGCATGGCATTCGCAGCACCATCGGGCAGGAGAGCCGCCCCTGCGTGCGGTGGCGCATGCGCCCGGCGTGGTTCACGATCTGGTCGATGGTGGAGTAGGCGAAGCCGGAGAACTGGATTTCCGCGACGGGCTTCAACCCCTCCACCGCCATGCCGATCGCCATGCCGGCGATGAGGGATTCGGCGAGCGGCGTGTCGACGACGCGCTCCGCCCCGAAGCGCTCGATCAAACCCAGCGTCGCGCGGAATACGCCGCCGTCCACGCCCACGTCCTCGCCCAGCACGACGACGGCGGGGTCGCTCTCCATCTCGCGCTTCAGCGCGAGGTTGACGGCTTCGACGAGTGTGAGCTGCGCCATGGATTCAGGATCGAGGATCCGGAATTCAGGATTCAGGGCTTCCGCAAGCGGCAGCACGCTGCTTCCGCAGCGCCGCCGGAAGCGTCGCGTAGAGGTGATCGAACATCTGCTCCGGCGTCGGCGGCGGCGTGTCGAGATAGGCCTGGGCCGCGGCCTGGACCTGTTCGTTGCACTCCTTGAGCAACGCGTCCTCCGCCGCCTTGTTCCACGCACCGATGGCCATGAGGTAGGCGCGCAGCCGCACGATGGGGTCCCGCTTCCACGCCTCCGCCACCTCGTCGGGGCTGCGGTAGCGCGTCGCGTCGTCCGCCGTGGTGTGATCGGAAAGCCGGTAGGTGAGCGCCTCGATCAGCGTCGGGCCCGCGCCCGAGCGCGCGCGCGCGAGTGCCTCGTCCATGGCGTGGCGCACCGCCACGACGTCGTTTCCGTCCACCTGGAGGCCTTCGATGCCGGCCGCGATCGCCTTCTGGGCAAGGGTCTGCGCGGCGCTCTGCAGGCGGCGCGGCACCGAGATCGCCCATTGATTATTGGAGACGGCGAATACGACTGGCAGCTTCCACACGCCGGCGGCATTGAGCGCTTCGTAGAAATCGCCCTTGGAAGTGCCGCCGTCTCCGATCGCGCAGACGGCGGCGCGTCGCTCGCGCCGCAGCTTGATCGCGAAGGCTGTGCCCACGGCGTGCGGAGCATGGGCACCGATGGGAATGCAGATCGGAAAATCCCCGCGCGGACCGGCATAGTCCGAGCCGCGCTCATCGCCGCCCCAGTAGAGAAACAGCTCCTTCAGCGTCACCCCGCGCATGAGCTGCACGCCGTTCTCGCGGTAGGTCATGAGGAAGACATCGCCCTTCTCCATCGCCGAGGCGATGCCGGCGTTGATCGCTTCGTGTCCCAGCAGCGAGGCGAAGGTGCCGATCTGGCCGGTCCTCTGGAGCGCGATCGCCTTCGCGTCGTAGGCGCGCATCAGCACCATCCAGCGGTAGAGCGCGACGAGCTTTTCCGCATCGCGCGCGAACTCCGGCAGCGGCGCGACCACGTTGCCCAGCGGGTCGAGGAACTGCAGGTAGCGGATTTCGAAGCGGGCGACGAGGGACACGGTAGAGGTTCGCAGCAGTCTTTGTGCTAGATTCTACCGATGAAGCTCGGATTCTTCACCATGCCCATGCATTCTCCCGGGAGCGACTACACGCAGACGCTGAAGGAGGATCGGGAGGCGGTGCTGCTGGCGGACCGGCTCGGCTACCGCGAGGCGTTCATCGGCGAGCACATCACGGACGTGTGCGAGACCATTCCGTCGTGCCTGAGCTTCATCGCGAGCCTCGCGCACGACACCGGGAGCAGTCAGGCCTCGAACAATTCCACGAATTCGTTGACGGGGGTGGCCTCCAGCCGGCGCTGGTCGCCGCACAGAGCAAGGATCGCCTGTTGTCGCTTTGCCGGCAGCCGGCGGGCGAGATTGGTCCTGAACTTGGCTTCCAGTAGCGGCACGCCCTCCTTGCGCCGGCGGCGGTGGCCGATCGGGTACTGCACGGTCACGGGTGCGATCCTCGAGCCGTCCTGGAAGATCACCTCCACCGCGTTGGCGGCGGAGCGCTTGGCGGGATCGAGATAGTCGCGGCTCCACTGCTTGTTTTCAACGCAGGTCATTTTCGAGCGCAAGCGGTCGATACGCGGATCGCGCGCCGCCGTATCCTCGTAGTCCGCGGCGGTGAGTTCGCCCTTGATGAGGCCGATCGCGGTCATGTACTGGATGCAGTGGTCACGGTCCGCCGGATTGTGCAGCGGACCCTTCTTGTCGATGATGCGAATGGCGGACTCGTGGGTGGTGATGACGATCTTCCGGATGTCCTCGAGCCGGTCCCTGACCCGCGGGTGGAGGATGATCGCGCATTCGACCGCGGTCTGGGCGTGGTACTCGGCGGGAAAGGAGATCTTGAAGACGACGTTCTCCATCACGTACGAGCCGTACGGGCGCTGGATGCGGAAAGTCTTGCCGCGGAACAGCGCGTCATAGAAACCCCAGGTCCTGGCGCTCAAGGCGGAGGGATAACCCATCTCGCCCTTGAGCGCGAGCAGCGCAAGCCGCACGGCGCGGCTGGTGGCGTCGCCCGCAGCCCACGACTTGCGCGACCCGGTGTTGGGTGCGTGGCGGTAGGTCCGCAGGCTCTGCCCGTCGATCCAGGCGTTCGACAACGCATTGACGATCTCGTCGTGAGTGCCGCCCATCATGTGCGTGACTACGGCGGTGGAGGCAACCTTTACCAGCACCACGTGGTCGAGACCGACGCGGTTGAACGCGTTCTCGAGCGCGATCACCCCCTGGATTTCGTGCGCCTTGATCATGGCGGTGAGGACGTCGCGGATGGGGAGCGGCGTTTCCCCCTGCGCAAGGCGGGTGCGCGATAGCCAGTCCGCCGTGGCGAGTATGCCGCCGAGGTTGTCGGAGGGGTGCCCCCACTCGGCGGCGACCCAGACATCGTTGAAATCCAGCCAGCGGATCATCGTGCCGATGTTGAACGCGGCGGCGACCGGGTCGAGCTGGTACGGCGTTCCCGGCACTCTGGCGCCGTTGGGCACCGTGGTGCCGGGGACGACAGGGCCGAGCAGCTTGGTGCAGGCGGGGTACTCGAGGGCCTCGAGACCACAGCCGAGCGTGTCCATCAGGCACAGTCGCGCGGTGTTATAGGCTTCCTCGCTCTTGATGCGAAAGCCGGCGACGTAATCGGCGATGTCGGTGACGACCTTGTCGGGCTGAGGGCGGACGTTGGAGAGAGGCGCACTCATCGTGGAGGAACCGATCACGTCCTCAGGTCAATCGGAACAAATGCACGCGGCTC
>JBOIEM010000101.1:0-5069 GCA_050741115.1 Burkholderiales bacterium | reverse complement strand
TCGCCGAACAGCGGATCGGGGTCAAGCCGGTGCGTGAAGGGCCTGAAACGCCCATCGCGCGGCGGCGAAGAGCGCGCGGTCGGCATTGCGCCGGGCGACGAGCTGCACGCCGACCGGCAGCCCGTGCGGGCCCGTGAACACCGGCAGCGTGACCGAGGGCACGTGCGTCGTGGTCCAGATCAGGCAGAACGACGCATCGCCCGTCGCGTCGAGCCCGACCGGCGCTTCGCCCGCCGCCGCCGCGGTGAGCAGCACGTCGCAATCAGCGAATGCCTGCGGCATGAGCGCGCGGCAGCGCTCCGCGTGCTCGCGCGCGTTACGATAGCGCCCGGAGCTGCACGCGAGGCCGTGCTTCAGGCGGCCGTTGCGCAGCGTCTCGCTGATCCTGTCCCAGTGGTTCTCGATCTCCCACGTGAAATTGCGCGCGAACTCATAGCTCGAGATCGCGAGGTGCGTGTCCTCGATCTCCTGGAATTCCGCGGGCAGCTCCACGTCCTTCACCTGCGCCCCGGCGCGCGCGAGCCTGCGCGCGGCGTCCTCGATCATCTGGCGCGTGCCGGGCTCGACGCGGGGCCAGAAGTGCGTGCGGCAGAAACCGATCCGCGGCGCGCGCGCCTCGCGGGGGATCGGCTCGGGATCCGCGCCGAGCAGCACGTCGCGGTAGAGCGCGATGTCCTCGATCGAGCGCGCGAGGAGCCCCAGCGTGTCGAGCGAGCCCGCCGCTTCCTTGACTCCCACGCAGCGCAAGTCGCCCCAGGTCGGGCGGTATCCGAACACGCCGCAGAACGACGCCGGGCGTATCGTCGAGCCGGTGGTTTGGGTGCCGATGGCGAGCGGCACCATGCCCGCGGCGACCGCGGCGGCCGACCCGCTGGAGGAGCCGCCCGGCGTGCGCGACGGATCGTGCGGGTTCCTCGTCTTGCCCGGGTGGCGGTTCGCGAACTCCGTGGTGACGGTCTTGCCCATCAGCAGCCCGCCCGCCTTGCGCGAGAGCGCGACGCACGCCGCGTCGCCCCGGGGGCGGTGGCCCGCGTAGATCGGCGAGCCCATCTCGGTCGGCATGTCGCAGGTGTCGATGATGTCCTTGATGCCGAACGGCACGCCGGCGAGCGGGCCGCGCGCGCCGCGCCGGTCGAGCGCGCGCGCCTGCTCGAGGACCTGTCCGGGATTCAGGTACTGCCACGCGAGCACCTGCGGCTCGCGCTCCTCGATGCGCGCGAGGTGCGCGCGCGCGACCGCCTCGCAGGTCGTCCTTCCCGATGCGACGGACGCGGCGATTTCGGCGGCGGTCAGCTCTACGAGCGGTGCGGCGGGTTTCAGCGCGGCGAGGTTCATCTATGTATCCCCGGCCAGCGGCCAGGGCGGGTGATACCCAGTATACAGATCGCCCGTTGCCTGCGCGTATGACGTGGGACTAGCATGTGCGCATAATGACTGGAGATCCTCATCCCTCATCTCTCCGCTCTCATCCCTGACTGATGTCGGAACCCTCCCGCACCGCCGCCCAGCAGCGCGCCGACGAGATCCGCGTGTTCGGGGAAGAGTTCGCGCGCCTGGAGCGGGAGGGGGTGGTCGCGGTGACGGCGGCGCAGCGCGAGGCGATCGCCGCGCACCACCGGGTGCTCCTCGCGCGGTTCGCGCAAGACTTCGACATCGACCACGACGCGCGCGCGAAGCAGCTCTCGCTCGGCATGCGCATCGCCTCCTTCCTCGGGGCGCTCGCGCTCGCGGCGAGCGTGTTCTTCCTGTTCCACCAGTTCTGGGACCGCTTCTCCACCGCGGCGCAGGTGGTAATCCTCGTCGGCGCGGCGCTCGGCGCCTTCGGCGCGACGCTGTGGATCCAGGCCCGCGAGTCCTCCGGCTACTTCACCAAGCTCGCGGCCATGGTCGCCTTCGCCTGCTTCGTCATCAACATCGCGCTGCTCGGGCAGATCTTCAACATCACGCCCTCGGACAAGGCGCTGATCCCGTGGGCCGCCTACGCGCTGCTCTTCGCCTACACCTGTGACCTGCGGCTGCTCCTCGCGGCGGGCATCCTCTGCGTCATCGCCTGGGTCTCGGCCCGCACCGGGACGTGGAGCGGCATGTATTGGCTCCACTTCGGCGAGCGCCCCGAGAACTTCTTCCCGGCGGCGGTCGTCATGTTCCTCGTCCCGCAATTTATCCCCCACGGCCGCTTCACCGGCTTCGGGCCGATCTACCGCGTGTTCGCGCTGCTGACGCTCTTTCTGCCGATGCTCGTGCTCGCGAACTGGGGCCGCATCAGCTACCTCGATTTCGAGGAAGACGCGATCGAGGGCTTCTACCAGGTGATGGGCTTCGTCTTGAGCGCGGGCGCGATCTGGCTCGGCGCGCGCCGGCACTGGAACGAGGTCGTGAACACCGGGTCGGTATTCTTCGTGGTCTTCCTCTACACCAAGCTCTACGACTGGTGGTGGGACGTCATGCCCAAGTACCTCTTCTTCCTGGTGCTGGGTCTCACCGCGGTGCTGCTGCTATTCATCATGCGGCGGCTGCGCGCGAAAGGCCTCTTCGGAGGGACGCCGCGATGACGCTCGCCTGGTCCCGCACGCACACCCTCGTCGCCGGCATTGCGCTGATCGCGGTGACCAACGCGATCGCGCTGGGCGGGGTCGCGTGGAACCGCGGCGGCGAGCCGGAAAGCGTGTTGAAGCTCACCCAGCGCGAGGTGTGGGAGCCGCGCGGGCTTGGGCTCGAACGGGACAGCGGCGGGCTGCAACTGAGCCTGCGCTGGCGCACGCTCGTGACGGACTCGGACGTCGAGGCCTACGCGGAAGTGTACGGCTCGCCGGAATGGCTGAACGAGGCGAAACTCGCGGAGCTCGGGTTCGACGTCTCGCAACTCCCCGCCGAGCGCAGAGCGGCGCAGCGCTACGAGCGGCAACTGCCCAAGGAAGCGCTGATCGTGCTGGAGCTCGACGGTCCGACTTATCAGAAGGCGCTGGAGCGCGCGCGGGGGCGGGCGGCAAAGGAAGCGGCGAAGGGCAAGGAAACGGGCAAGACCGGGCCCGGGACCCCCGCGGAGCAGGCGGCGCTCGGTCTCAAGAACGAGGAGACCACGAACAGCCGGCTCTTCGCGGTGGACGCGGGGCGCGACGCGCAGGCGCTGCGCGTGAAGTATCCCGACCGCACCCGCTACGCCATCGTGCAGGGCAAGGTCCGTGTTTCTTACCAATCCGGCCGCGGCAAGGAAGCGCGCTGGACCGGCTACATAGCGGATATCCTGAACGATCAGGTCAACGTGCCGCTCGAGTTCCGCAAAGCGATCGAGTCCGCGCGAATCACAGGCCGCCCTGGGCCGGCGACGCAGGGAGCAGGGCCGTTCGAAGTAACCGTCGCATTCGGTAAACGATTCGAACCCTGGATCACGGCCGCCAGTGGCGGCCGTTAGGTCGCAATCCTTATCCCAATCTGGCCCTGAGTCTGGCCGTGCTCAATAAGCATAATGTATCTATTTTTGATACAATACGGCCCATGCACCCACTTGTTAAGCCCATGCATAGGCTGGTCGGCCCTGCGCGAGGACGACTGCTTGACGCATTGCGTTCGGGACCGGATGCGGGCGTCCATCTGCGCGAGCTTGCTCGCGGGGCAGGTCTTTCACTTTCCTCCCTTCAAAAAGAGCTCGATCGATTGTCTTCATTAGGGGTGTTGAGCCGGACTTCAAAAGCCAATCGAGTCTTTCATGGACTCAAGCGCGAGGCCCCGTTCGTCAAGTTGCTGCTGGCGGCCGCGACTGCTTTGGAGCTTGGGGCGGCCCAGTTCAAGGCGATGCCCTCGGACCGGGATACGGAAGAGCACTTTGTCGGATTCTGCGCGCATTTCCCGCCGGATCCCGAACTCTGGCGACAATTGGGTGATCCGGAATTTCTTGCGGGTGTCGCGGTCATGCTTGCCGGACATTCCGGATTTGACCGGGCAAGCTATCTTGCGCTTGCGGAAACGCTTCATCCAGGCTCCAGCTCGGTCGAGCAGTACGAAAAATGGCATCGAACGTACCGGCCGGGTTTCGCGAGACTCTTTTCGATGATCGATCGCGAGCGGAGAACACATGCGCGAGCTGGTCATCAGTAGCCGGGCGGATCCGGCTTACGTCGAGGCATTCAAGTCCCTCGTCCAGCGGCTGGTGCGCTCGGCAAAGGTCCGTCCCGATGAGCCGATTGAAATGTACCTGGCCGGCGGCGCCGCGATTCACTTCTATACGGGCGCCCGAATGACCGATGACGTCGACGCGGCGTTCAACAAGAAGCTCCTGGTGCCTTCGGATCTGGCGGTGATCTATCGCGACTCCGAGGGAAAGGCAAGATCCGTGTATTTCGATGCGAGCTATAACGAGGCGTACTCCCTGCTCCATGACGATGCACATCAGGATGCCGCGCGTCTTCGGCTCGAAGGCGTTGAAGGCGCACGGATACTTGTGCTTCAGCCTGTGGACCTCGCTGTTTCGAAACTCGCGAGGTTTGGAGAGATTGACCGTCAAGACATACTACGGCTGGCCAAAGCAGGACTCATTTCCGCGAAGGAGCTGCGGAAGCGGGCTGAAGCAGCCCTTCCGGCCTATGTCGGCAATTCAGACTCGATACGCACTTCACTCGATCTGGCGTGCCGCGATATTGAAGCGCTTGAACGTTCCGGCAGGCCGGATCGCAGATGACTCCTGGCGACCTGGAAGCGATCGCCGCGCGCACGCTGGAGCATTACGACCGGCATGCCGAGTACTTCTGGCAAGGGACGCGCGATCACGACGTCAGCCAGAACATCGAGGCGCTTCTGCGGCACCTCGAGGGCGAGCCGCCATACACGATCCTCGACCTGGGGTGCGGGCCGGGACGCGACCTCAAGGCGTTCACCGAGCTCGGTCACGTCGCGGTCGGCCTGGAAGGCTCGGCGCGCTTCGCGGCGATGGCGCGCGCCCTGAGCGGCTGTGAAGTCTGGCTGCAGGACTTCCTGAAGCTCGATCTTCCCGCCGCCCGCTTCGACGGCGTGTTCGCCAACGCCGCGCTGTTTCACGTTCCCACCCAGGAATTGCCGCGGGTGCTGCTCGAGCT
>JBOIEM010000100.1:0-9425 GCA_050741115.1 Burkholderiales bacterium | reverse complement strand
CGGATCTCGTCCGGCTGCTCGGATTCGTGCTGCGTGTCCTGGGCCACCTGGCGCGGCACCTCACGCGCCTCCTGCTGCACTTCTACGACCTGCTGGTGGTGCTGCCGCTGATGGTCGAGCACCTGGTCAAGTCCGTGCGCAGCGGCGCCAAGGTGGTGAAATCGCGGCGGCTGGATTCCACCGGCGAGTTCAAGTCCTGAGAGGAAGGAGGCCGGCCATGATCAAACGGTCATTGTGGGCGGCGGCGGCCGCCGCGTTGATGCTGGCCGCGGCAGGCTGCACCGATCCGCGCAGCCAGGTCCAGGCGGTGTACGTGCTGGTCGACACCTCCGGGACCTACGCAGGCGAGGCGGGCAAGGCCCAGCTCATCATCAACTACCTGCTGGGGACGCTCCAGCCCGGTGACTCGCTGGCGGTGGCGCGGGTGCAGAGCCGCAGCTTCAGCGAGAAGGACATCATCGCCAAGGCGATATTCGACCAGCGCCCGACCCAGGCGAACGCCCAGAAGCGCGCGTTCCGCGAGAAGACGGACGCGTATTTCAGGACGGTGAAGGGCAGCGCCCATACCGACATCACCGGCGGCCTCATCCAGGGCGCGGAGTTCCTGAACGAGACCGGCGCGGGGAAAAAGACGATCCTCATCTTCTCCGACATGCAGGAGGAGCTCGACAAGGTGACGATCCGCAACTTCCCCATCAGCCTGAAGAACATCCGGGTGATCGCGGTCAACGTGGTGAAGCTCAATTCCGACAACATCGATCCGCGGCGCTATCTCGGCCGGCTCGAGGCCTGGCAGAAGCGGGTCGAGGCGGCCGGGGCATCCGAGTGGAAGGTCATCAACGACCTCGAGCGGCTCGACGCCATTTTCGCCAAGAGCTGACCACCCCCGTATAATCCGCTCCCGGTATCGTGTCCAACGTGCCGGCGGTGATGCTGCTGCTGCCGGCGGCGACGCACGAAATCGCGGGGCCGGTGCTGGCGCTTTCGAGCACCCTCGCCGGCAACCTGCTGATCGTGGGCGGCATCGCCAACATCATCGTGATCGGCGCCGCGCAGCGCCGTAACATCCACATCGGCTGGAAGGAGCACGCCCGCGTCGGCGTGCCGGTGACGGTCGCTACGCTGGCCGTCGCGGCCGGCTGGCTGTGGCGGCGACTTGGAAGCGGGGGAGCGAGTGGCTGACGCCGGAGTCACCGGCCTAGGTCACCCTTCATCCTTCTGCCTTCATCCTTTGCGAAGCACCCCTTACGCTGGACTCACGCCGGATCGCGCGCTCGACGCGCTCGCATCCGTCGGGCTGCGGCCCGACGGGCGGCTGCTCTCGCTGAACAGCTACGAGAACCGCGTCTATCAGGCGTGGATGGAGGAGGGGCCGCCGCTGGTGGCGAAGTTCTACCGCCCGGCGCGCTGGAGCGACGCGCAGATCCTGGAGGAGCACGCGTTCGTGCAGGAGCTGGCGGAGCACGAGATCCCGGTGGTCGCGCCGCTCGCCGTCAAGGGCGCCACGCTGCATGCGTTCGAGGGCTTCCGCTTCACGGTGTTTCCGCGCCGCGGGGGCCGCGCGCCCGAGCTGGAGGATCGCAGGACGCTGGAATGGATCGGGCGTTTCGTCGGCCGCATCCACTCGCTCGGCGCGATACGGCCCTTCCGCGAGCGCCCCGCGCTCGACATCGAAACTCACGGGGTGGAGCCGCGCGCATGGCTGCTCGCGAGCGGCCTCGTTCCCGCCGACCTGCGCGAGGCGTGGACGAGCGCGACGGCGCTCGCGCTGGAGGGCGCGCGCCGCTGCTACGGGCGCGCCGGAGACGTCAAGCAGATCCGCCTGCACGGCGACTGTCACGGCGGTAACGTGCTGTGGACCGACGCCGGCCCGCATTTCGTGGACTTCGACGACTGCCGCTCGGGGCCGGCGGTGCAGGACTTGTGGATGCTGCTCTCGGGCGACCGGGGCTGGATGGCGCAGCAGCTCGCGGACGTGCTCGGGGGCTACGAGGACTTCAGCGCGTTCGATCGGCGCGAGCTCCACCTCGTCGAAGCGCTGCGCACGCTGCGCTTGATCCACTACTCGGCGTGGATCGCGCGGCGCTGGGACGACCCGGCGTTTCCCGCGGCGTTTCCCTGGTTCGGCACCCAGCGCTACTGGCAGGACCGCATTCTCGAGCTGCGCGAGCAGATCGCGGCGATGGAGGAGGAGCCGCTCCGCCTCACTCAGGCTTGATGCCTGCCCGCTGCGCCAGCGCGACGGCCTGCTTCAGCTGCTCGGCGACGAACTGGTCGAGCTGCGCCGGCGTGCCCGGCGCCGCCTCCATCCCGATTGCGAGCAGGCGTTGTTCGACTTCGGGGAGCTTCAGGACCCTTGTGACTTCGCGGTTGAGCCTGTTGACGATGGCGCGCGGAGTCTTCGCCGGCGCGAACAACGCACCCCATGAGTCGTAGCGAAAGCCTGGCAGGCCGGACTCGGCGATGGTTGGAATTTCCGGGTTCATGCGCGTGCGCTGGGGCGTGGAAACCGCAAGCGCGCGCAGTTTCCCGTCCCTGACCAGCCCGGCGGTGGAGCCGAACGGCGCCATGAAGAAATGCACGCGGCCCGTCATGACCTCGGTCAACGCCTCCGGGATGCCCTTGTGGGGCACGTGCACCACGTCGATGCCGGCGCTGCTCTTGAACATCTCGCCGCCGAAATGCGTGCCGCTGCCCGTCCCGGCGGAGGTGAAGTTGAGCTGCCCGGGCCTGGCTTTCGCCAGCGCGATCAGGTCCTTCACCGTCCTCACCTCCAGCGACGGGGGCACCACCAGGTAGTAGGCGGCGTTGGTGGTCATCGTGATGCCGGCAAAGTCCTTGACCGTGTCGTAGCCGAGATTGGCGCGCACGGCGGGCGTCACCACGTGGGCGGCCGACACCGAGAGCAGCGTGTGGCCGTCCGGGTTGGAGGAGACGACGATGCGGGCGCCGATCATGCCTCCGGCGCCGGGCCGGTTGTCCACGATGACCTGCTGGCCCAGAGCATCGGTGAGCCGCGGCGCCATCAGGCGCGAGACGATATCGGGCTGGCCGCCCGGCGTGAACGGCACGACGATGCGAATCGGGCGGCTCGGAAAGCCTTTGGCCGCGTCGGATTTCTGCGCGCTGCCGGCTGCGGGCGCGCCGAGCAGCAGGCAGGCCGCGGCGCAGACGGCCGCGCCGCTCGAAAATCGGTACGGCATGACGTTCCTCCTATTCCCTTCTTGAGCGGGACGGCGTGATTATAATCCCCAGGATTTCCCCACCTTTTGAGCCTTCGGAAAATGGCTGGCTAACCATTTCCCGCCGTCCGTTTGCCCTCTCCGCTCGGGAGAGGGGGAAGGGGTGAGGGGTCGGGCATCGTCAAGCCGGAAGAGGAGACTCATGCCATTTGCGACGATCAACCGGATCAAGCTCCACTACCGGTCCCAGGGGTCGGGTCCGGCACTGCTGATGTTCGCGCCGGGCGGTTTCGGCTCGGTCATGTCGCGGTGGACCGCGGAGGGCGGCAAGCGCGAATGGCAGGAGATGGACGCGCTGGCGACGCTGTCGCGCCACTTCACGACGATCGCCTACGACCGCCGCGAGGCAGGGCAGTCGGGCGGCCGCATCGAGCCGCTCACCTGGGACCTCTACGTCGAGGAGGCGAAAGGGCTGCTCGATCTCGCGGGCGAGCGGCAGGCGCTCCTGCTCGGCAGCTGCATGGGCGCCGCCCTCGCGCTCGCGTTCGCGGTGCGCCACCCGGCGGCGTGCCGGGGGCTCTACCTGCACTGGCCGGTGGGCGGCTACCGGTGGATGATGAAGGGCCACGACTTTTTCCGCCGCCACATCGAGTTCGTGCGGGCAAACGGCTTCGAGGCCGTGATCAAGCGGGCGCCGCGGGGCAAGAGCTTCTGGGACGATCCCGAGATCGGGCCGTGGGGCGCGCCGACGATCACGGATCCCGAATTCGCCGCCCGCTTCGTGCAGCAGGATCTCGGGCCCTATATCGCCACCTGCGAGCGCTCGCGCGACGCGCTGTTCAACGACACCATGCCTTCGGGAGCGAGCGGCGCGGAGCTGATGGAGATCCGGATCCCGGCCTTCATCCAGTCGGGCAACGACGCCTCGCACGCGCATTCGGCGGCGTGGGCGCTGAAGGAGCTGATGCCGCAGGCCGAGCTGTGGAACGTGCTGCCGCCGCACCAGAACGGGCGCAATACGCTCGAGCAGATCCTCGCATTCGCGAAGCGGATCGGGAAGACCGGGCAAGGGGCATGACCGCAACGAGAAGCGTCAGCGCGCGCCTGGACCGGGTGGTGAACGATTTCGTCGGGCGCTGCCGCTGGTTCCACCAGCCCATGACCCGCGGCCGGGCAAGGATGTTCGTCCTGCAGCATCGCCTCAACACGCGCCAGCGCAACTCGGTGCTGAAGCTGAAGGTCGCCACCAACTGCCCGGACTGGGACACCCGTATCGGCATCATCCAGGCCTGCAGCGAGGAGGTCATCGCCGATTACAAGCACGGCGGCGGGCGGCCGCACTGGAGAATCCTGGAGGACCTCGGCGTGCGCATCGGAATGAGGCGCTCGGCGATCGAGCGGGCGCAGCCGCTGCCCTCGACGCAGCTCGCGTGGGCCGCCTGGGAGGGGCTGATGGCGAACCGGCACTGGCTCGAGGGCGTCGTCGCCAATACCTGCGCCGAGCGTGTCAATATTCCAGGCTACGGCACGGGGCTCATCAGAAAGGTGGGCTGGTTCGGGCTCGAGCGCCACCGCTGGGGGAAGCTGTTCGGGCTCGCCGGCGAAGACCTCGATTTCTTCGAGCTACACGAGCAGGCCGACATCGAGCACAGCGATGCGGGCTGGCGGGCGGTGGAGCGCTTCGCGCGGAAGCTCGGCATGGAGGACGCGGTGGTCGCCGCGTGCGAGCGTAACCTCCGCGTGTGGGAGCACTACCTCGACGGGATCGCCGCCGCCGGCGACAGAATCAAGGGATGAGTCACTCGCCGCGCGGGCGGTCGGGGACCGGGCGCGACATCGAGTGGGCGACGCGCCGCAGCCGGTCGAACTCTCCCTTTTCGATGGTCGCGTGCAGGTGTTCCATGTTGCGCGTGATTTCCTGCTGGTACCGGTTCGGGCCGTCGAAATGCGCCTCGGCGTAGCGGTCCACGCCCCCTAGCGTCCGGTCGATCCGCGGCCGCGCGAGGTACTGGTAGAACCCCGGCGTCTTGATGACCAGATCGGTGGGCGAGGCGTAACGCACGATCTCGCGGCCGTCGGGCTGAAGCTCGCGCGCGATCCCGCCCCACACGAACTCCAGATAGAGGAAATCGCGGCACTTCTCGATGTATCGGCGGTCGGCCATCTGCGCGATCAAGTCGGAAGTGCCGACGATGCAGCCGACCAAGCGGTCCTTCGCGTCCGGGAGCGTAATCTTGTCGAGGTCGAGCTCGTAGCCGGTGAAGTGCGTGAGCTGCGCCGCGGTGCCCGCCTCCGCCGCGAAGCCAACGGTGGGGAGATAGCTCCCCAGGAACTCGGCGCTGCGGCTGACGTGCACCTTGGTGAACACTGCGCCGTTCTCGACGCCGGATTCCGAGCTGCGCCGGACATAGCCGGAGTCGTGCAGCAAGGCGACCATCACCGCGAATATCGCGCGCCGCGCACCGAGCCGGTCCGCGGGCGCGGACACGCGATCGTGGCCGTCGATGAGGCGCACCGTGGCGAGCGTCATGTCGAGCGTATGGCGCAGGTCGTGGTAGAGCGTGTCGCAGGCGAGATAACCCGGGTAGCGGCCGGAAAACAGGGCCTGCATGTCGGCGAACGCGCGCCGCAGCGGCGTCAGATCCTCGCCGGGATAGCGCGCGGCGAAGATCTGGAGCACTGCATCGCGCACCTCGTCGACGCGCTCCACGTTGACGCGGTCGGTGACGTCGTATTCGTTGCGCCGCATGTTCATGGGAGGAATTATCCGCGCCACCGCAGGGCGAGGCAACAAACGCGGGCGACGAGAGTGCATTTTGTCACGCACTCTGGCGAAGTTCGATGAACTCGTCGGTGAAGATGCGGTAGGTCTGGAGCTTGGGCTTGCCGGCGTCCTCCGGCTTCACGTAGCGGATCGAGCTCTTGCCCCGCAGCTCCCGCGGCAGGATCATGACGCGCACGAATGCCGTCGCGGCGGTTTTCGATGCGGTCGCGAGCACTGGTTCCGGGCCCGCCTCGAACCAGGCGCCGCCGGGCTCGATGTCGTGCGCTCTTCCGTCCACTTCCACGCGGATCCCGCCCGCGAGCAGGCAGCGGATGCCCGGCCCGCGGTGCACGTGCGTGTAGGCGATGCCGCCCGGCGGGAAGTCCACGCGGTCGCAGCGCATCAGGTAGCCGCCCGGGTCTCCCAGGTCGACGTCATGGGCAAGCGTGAGCGTTGAGGTCACACCGGGGCCGCCCGTTGCGGCCGGCGTCTCGCCCTTGCCGCCGAGTTCCCAGCGCAGCAGTGTCGCGCCGCCGGCGCCCGCTATCACCGTGACCGCGTCCCCGCCGTGCCAGGCGCTGTTCGCGGCGAGCCCGGCTGCCCGGGCGCCCGCGCGCACGATGGCATCGCCCTCGCGCAGGTAGAGGACGCGAGGGCAACCGGGCAGCCGGCCTTCCGCCCGCGGCGCCAGGCGGTCGGTGCGCAAGCTGAGCGTGAACTGCCGCATGTGAAGGCGTGAGGATTGCGGCGCGATTTCCCTCATCCCCACCCTTCTCCCGAGCGAAGAAGGAAGTCAACTCCCTCTCCACTTGGGAGAGGGGTAGGGTGAGGGGATGTCGCCTGCCTATTGCTTGGGAATCCGGGCGGTCTCGATCACCTTGCCCCACTTGGCGATTTCCGCGGCGATGTGCTTGCGGTAGCCCTCGGGCGTGTTGGGAAAAGTGTCCACCGCCAGCTCCTGGAAACGCTGCTTCACATCGGGCGCGGCGAGCACTTCCGTCATCGCCCGGTTGAGGCGGTCGATGATGGCCCGCGGAGTCTTGGCCGGCACCCCGATCCCGTTCCACGACGTGACTTCGAAGCCGGGCACGCCGGATTCCTGAACGGTGGGGATGTCCGGCAGGCCCGAGAACCGGGTGCGCGTCGTCACCGCGAGCGCCCGGAACTGCCCGGCCTTGACCATGCCCACGACCGGGGCGATGAACTCGAATGCAACCTGGACGCCGTCGCCGCGCAGCCCGGCGAGCAGCAGTCCCGTGTTGGTGTACGGGACGTGCACCCAGTTCACGCCCGTCATGGACTTGAACAGCTCCGTGGACAGATGCTGGGTCGCGCCGATCTGGATGGTGCCGACGTTGAGCTTGCCCGGGCTCGCCTTCGCCGCGGCGATGAGATCCCTTGCCGATTTCAGCGGCGAGTCCGGTTTCACGAGCAGCACGATGCTGAAGGTGGCGAGGGAGGAGACCGGCGCAAAGTCCCGCAGCGTGTCGTAGGGCAGAGACTTGAACAGCGACATGCTGATCGCGTGCGCGTTGTTGAGCAGCAGCATCGTGTAGCCGTCGGGCGCAGCCTTCGCCACGATCTCGGTCGCCACGATGCCCCCGGCGCCGGGACGGTTGTCGATGATCACCTGCTGCCCGAGAGATGCGCTCAGCTTCTGGGCGGCCACGCGCGCCGTGATGTCGCCCACGCCGCCCGGACCAAAGGGCACGAGGAAGCGGATCGGCCTGGCGGGGTAGTTTTGCGCCGAGGCGGCCGCGGCGCCCAGGGCCACGACGACCGCGACGATTTGTCGCAGCGGGATGCGTAGCATGATTCCTCCGGTTCGTTGGTTTACCCGAAGGTAGCGCAGCGGTCGGAACCGGTCAATTCGCCCGCCCTATGGCGAGCGCCCGCGGCCGGGATATGATTGCACGGGAAACCGGGAGGAGGGCGTTGATGGCACTCAGGCTTCGCAAGCTCTCGTATGCGCTCGGCGCGGAAGTGTGCGGCGTGAACGTCGCGCAGCCGATGAGCGAGTCCAACTTCGGCGAGATCTACCAGGCGTTTCTCGGTCGCGGCATCCTGCTGTTCCGCGACCAGGACGTGACGCGCAGCCAGCACATCGAGTTCAGCCGCCGCTTCGGTGCGCTCGACCGGCACGACGCGCTGCCGCGCGACCGCCATCCCGATCACCCCGAGCTGCTGATGGTCACCAACGATCCCAAGCCCGACGGCTCTCCGTCCGACACCCAGTACACCGGCCGGCAGTGGCATTCCGACATGTCGTTCACCACCGCGCCCTCGCTCGGATCGCTCCTGAAAAGCTATGCGGTGCCCGAGGTCGGCGGCGACACGCTCTTCGCCAATATGGTCCTGGCGTACGAGACGTTGTCCGCGGGGATGAAGACGTTCATCGAAGGCCTTCACGGCATCCACCTCTCCGGCACGCGCAAGCTCGCGAACGAGAGCACCGGCGTCGCCCGCGCCGAGGAGCAGAAGCGCATCAACCCCCCGGTCGCGCAGCCCGTGGTGCGGACGCACCCGGAGACCGGGAAGAAGGCGCTCTACATCGGGGAAAAGGTGAAGCGCTTCGAGGGCTGGACGGAGGAGGAGAGCCAGCCGCTCATCGATTTCCTGGTGCGGCACGCCACCCGCCCGGAATTCGTCTATCGTCACCAGTGGCGCAAGAACGACATCCTCGCCTGGGACAACCGCTGCGTCATGCACCAGGCGCTCGGCGACTTCGACGAGACGCAGCTGCGGCACATGGAGCGCACCACCGTCCTCGGCACGCCCTCCGGCTACGTGGTCACCTAGCCGGCAAAGGGCGCCTGGCAAAATAAATTCCCCTCCTGCCCGAGGAGGGGTGGCACCGAATGGTGACGGGATGGTGGGAGCGCAAGATAATTCCCCTCCTGCCCGAGGAGGGGTGGCACCGAATGGTGACGGGGTGGTGGGAGTCAGCCTGCTTGCCACGGCTCGCGTTGTACCAAGATGCCAGCATTGCGCCGGTTGAACAACGCTCGCCAATCGCTCGTCTGCCGCCGCGCGCTACGCGCCGAACTGACACCCGCGGAGGCCGCCCTGTGGCGAATGTTGCAACGTTCAAGTCTGCGGGGCAGGAAATTCCGGCGTCAGCACGGCATCGGACCCTACATTGTCGACTTCTACTGCGCAGCCGAACGGCTGGTCGTTGAGCTTGACGGCACTGCGCACGACAGCGAGCGTTCAGCCTCACTGGATCGGGTGCGAGAGCGCTATCTACTATCGCTGGGCCTTACTGTCGTGCGGCTGGAGAACCGCTACGTGTTCGAGGATCCCGAAGCGGTTCTGGTATACATCAGCCAGCATTTCAGGGGCTCGTAACACCTCCCACCACCCCGCCCACTCCCGTGGGCACCCCTTGTATGTTTACGAAGGGGTATCGTTTGTCTTGCAACACCGGCCAGGTTAACCGAGGCACCCCCAGGGTTTCCAAGCCCGCTGAGGAGCAAGGG
>JBOIEM010000099.1:0-6600 GCA_050741115.1 Burkholderiales bacterium | reverse complement strand
TGGAGGGGTCCTTGGTGCCGTACTTGTCGTAGGCGATCTTATCGAAGCACCAGTTGTACTCCTTCTGCACCTGGATGGTTTCGGCGATCAGCTTCTCCAGCGCGGACTGGGTCGCAGGCGTGAGGCGGCTCCACCAGCGCTTGCTGGCGCTGATCATGTAGTAGTCACCGACGAAAGCGCCGGCGCCGCCCATCGTGTAGTAGGGCGCCTGCTCGCGCATGCTGTTCCAGCCGCCGAGGCTCGTCATCAGGCCGTCGATGACGCCGGATTCCATCGCGTTCGGCACCTCGCCGAACCCCATCACGACCGGGTTGGCCTTCCAGGACTCGAGAACCGCGTTCTCGACCGGGCCCATGCTGCGCACCTTCTTGCCGGTGAAATCCTCCGGCTTCGCGTAGCGCCGCTTGCCGCCGACCCCCATGCCGAAGCTCATGTGCCCGACGCCGAACACCTTGATCAGCTGCCGCTTGTCGAGCCGCTCGACCAGCATCTGGTAGGTCTTGGTCTTGTCCAGCGAGTCGACCGCGCCGACCGTCGTCAGCACGCCCGGCCCGACCACCGTCATCACGTACGGGTCGACCGGCGCCGCCTTGCCGATCTGCATCCAGGTCATCTCCAGGTTGCCCTGGCGCATGGCCTCGAAGGCTTCGGGTATGGTGTAGAGCGCGCCAGCGTAGTAGAGGCGCGCCTCGCTGCCGGGAATCACCTGCGGCAGGCGGTCGGCGAAGTAACGCATCGCGAGGCCCGCCGGATGCGGCGGCGGCGGGAAGTCCGAGGCGAAGCGCAGCACGACCTTTTTCGGCTGGTCCTGTGCGCTGGCGAGCTGGGGCGCTGCCCAGATGGCGGTGACAGCAGCCACGACGGTTGCCGCAACGGCTATCCTGCCGAATCGTTGGATCTGGTTACGGTCCATAACCTCCTCCTTCAAATTGCTGGTCCCTGGGTCGCGGAAGCCGGCTCGGAAGGCCCGGTCTGAAGCGACAGTTTGGTGGCAAACCGTATAGGAACGGCCATTGACCGTCAAGCGCGTGAAAACGGCGGCGCGGCCGGCGTCATGGCGATCTCATCCAGGCGGGTCGCAGCGCTGGCGCTCCCCGCGGCGCCTGGAAACCGCAATCCACGCCGATACCGGGAGCCCAGACCAGCTTGTCGCCGAAAAAAATCAACGGCAACCGCTCGCGCTCCCACGGCGGGACGCCCGCTTCCTGCAGCAGGTTCTTGAGACTGCGCCGTGGGCGCCGGCAGTCCGGCTGCAGGCTCTCCCCCCCGCGCCGCAGCCGGATCGTCAGCGGCCGCCCGCGCAGCCGGGCAAGGCCGATCCCGGCCCCGCGTGCGCGCGGCATGGTCAGCACGCCGCCCAGTTCAGGGAGCGCGATTTTCTTCTCGCCGCGCCAGAGCCTTTCGAACCGGGCAGGTAGAGTGCGGCGCGACGGCACGAGGTGCAGCCTTCCCGCGTGCCGCCTCAGGGTGAAATCGCCGAGTTCCACCAGCACTCGCGCATCCTGCTTCGCGGTCAACGCCTGCCGCAGCGCCTCGTGAAGGCGCTCGGCGCTCGGCATCGTCAGGCCATGGAAGGCGACGAAGTATCGCAGCAGGTTCCGCCCGCGCGCCGGCGGCAGGCGCCGCAATGCGGCAATCGACAGGGTCCCGCGCTCCAGATGGCCGGCGGCGTCGGCTGCGGCCAGCTCGTCGAGGAGCTGCGCGGCCTCCGCGAGGTGACCCGCCGCGCGCGCGAGAGTGGCCCGATAGGCGGGAAAGCGCCGCGCGACCACCGGCAGCACTTCATGCCGGATGAAGTTGCGTTGAAAGTAAGTGTCCTGGTTGCTCTCGTCCTCGACCCACTTCAGCTTGCGCGCTTGGGCGTATTCGAGGATCTCCTCCCGCGTCGTGTCCAGGAGCGGTCGGAGGATTCGAAGGGATGAGGGATGAGGGATGAGGGATGAGGATTCGCCCGCATCCCGCAGGAGCGGCATTGCCGCCAATCCCTTGACTCCGGCGCCGCGCAGGAGCTGCAGCAGCAGCGTTTCCACCTGGTCGTCGCGGTGGTGGGCCAGCACGACGTAATCACAGGGTTGGCGCGCGAACGCCGCATGGCGCGCCGCGCGCGCCGCGGCCTCGATGCTGTCACCCCGCCGCACGCCGACCCGCACGCTCCCGAACGGGATGCCGCGCGCGCCGCAGAGCCGCCGGCAGAACGCTTCCCACCGCCGTGCGTGGGGACTCAGCTGGTGATTGACGTGCAGCGCCGAGAGCCGGAAGCGCAGCTTGCGAGCGAGGCGCCCGAGGATATCGAGCAGGACGACCGAGTCGATGCCGCCGGAAAGTCCCGCCAGCAGGTGGTCGGATGGTCTGACCATCGGCTCCAACTGCGCGGCGACGCGCGCCGCAAGGTCGCTCGCCCTACTTCTGCTCGACTTCCCTGAACTTGCCATGGCCGATGAGCTTCTCGAAGCGGGTCTCGAGCAGCTTGTCGAGCGGAGTCTCCTTGAGCTGCCGCCAGGTGTCCTGCAGCGCCTTCCTGACGGACTGCATCGTCGCCTCCTGGTCGCGGTGCGCGCCGCCCGCCGGCTCGTTCACGATCCTGTCGATCAGTCCGAGCGCCTTCAGGCGCGTCGCGGTGATGCCGAGCGTCTCGGCGGCCTCCTCGGCGTAATCGGCGCTCTTCCACAGGATGGAGGCGCACCCCTCCGGCGAGATCACCGAGTAGGTGGAGTACTGCAGCATGAGGACGGCGTCCCCGACCGCGATGGCGAGCGCGCCGCCGGAGCCGCCCTCGCCGATGATGGTGCAGAGGATGGGGGTCCTCAACTCCGCCATCGCGTAGAGGTTGCGGCCGATCGCCTCGGACTGGCCGCGCTCCTCGGCGCCGACCCCGGGGTAGGCGCCCGGCGTGTCGATGAAGCTGAACACCGGCACGCCGAATTTCTCGGCGAGCCTCATCAGGCGCAGGGCCTTGCGGTAGCCCTCGGGCTTGGGCATGCCGAAGTTGCGGAAGATCTTCTCCTTGGTGTCGCGGCCCTTCTGATGGCCGATGACGACGCAGGCCTCGCCGTTGAAGCGCGCGAGGCCCCCCACGATCGCCGTGTCGTCCGCGAAAACGCGGTCGCCGTGCAGCTCTTCGAACCCGGTGAAGAGATGATTGATGTAGTCGAGCGTGTAGGGCCGCTGCGGATGCCGCGCCACGAGCGCGATCTGCCACGCGGTCAGCTTGCCGTAGATTTCCTTCGTCAGCGCCTGGCTCTTCTTCTGCAGCCGCGAGATCTCCTCCGACACACCGGTGGCGGAGTCGTCCCGCCCGGAACGCAGCTCCTCGATCTTCGCCTCCACCTCGGCGATCGGCTGCTCGAATTCCAGAAGGGTGGGTTTCATCCGCGACGGAGGGCGTGGTTGTTATGGGCCAAGATGATACATTATCGCCGCCAGACCGGACCGCGCGCGTGCATCGCTCCAACCTGATCGGGATGCTGCTCGGCATCCTGTTCGTCCCCGTCCTCGGGCTGCTGCTCGCGAGGATGCTGGTCTAGTACGAGCTCGACTTGGCGCCGCGCGGATCGCTCGCCGCCCGCGCCGCGCCGGGCTGCTTCGACTTGAACACCGCCTGCATATTGCCCCACCTGCGCCTGGCGATTTCCAGCTTGTGCCCCTTTGCTTCGAGCGCCGCTCGCCACTGCGCGGGAAACGCTTCCGGCTCCAACTCAACGCGGTCCGGCCACCACTGGTGGTGGTAGCGCGGAGCGCTCACGATCGCCGCGAGATCGACCTCCGGCGCATGAGCGTAATCCAGTACCGCAAGCAGAAGCTGGCTCACGATGCGCGCGCCGCCCGGTGCGCCGACGACGAGCACGCCTTTCTCATCCTCGACGAAGGTGGGTGTCATGCTGGAGAGCGGCCGCTTGCCGGGAGCGATGGCATTCGCCTCCCCGCCGCGCAGCCTGAACGCATTCGGCACGTCGGCGCGCACGGTGAAGTCGTCCATCTCGTTGTTGAGCAGCACGCCGGTCCCGCGCGCGACGATGCCCGATCCGAACACCAGGTTGATGGTCAGTGTCGCGGCAACGCGGTTCCCGGCGGCATCCACCACCGACAGGTGCGTGGTGTTTTCGCTCCCCGTGCGCGGCTCGCGATCCGGCGCGCCACTGCGCGTGGCGGCGACAGGGTCGATGGTGACGGCGCGCTCTTCGGCGTAGGCGCGGCTCGTGAGCCGCGCCACCGGCGGCGCGGCGAAATCGGCATCCCCGAGATACGCCGCGCGGTCACGGAACGCGCGCCTGAGCGCCTCGATGACCAGGTGCGCGTCGCGCGGCGATCGCGCATCGCCCAACTCGAAACGCTCGAGCATCTGCAGGCATTGCGCCAGCGCGACGCCCCCCGCAGACGGCAGCGCCGCCGTCGTGATGGATGCGCCGCGGTACCGGAAGCGCAACGGCGCGCGCTCGATGACGCGGTAGCCAGCGAGATCGGAGAGCTGCCACACGCCACCCGCCCGGTTGACCGATTCGACGAGGGCGCGGGCGGTGGGTCCTTCGTAGAACCCGCCGTTTCCTTCGCGGCTCAGGCGCTCCAGCGTTCCGGCCAGCTCGGGCTGGCGCAGCAGCCAGCCCGCCCGCGGCGCGCGCTCGCCATCGAGAAAGACACGGGAGGCCTCCGTGTCCTGCCGCAGGAGGCGCTCGCGCAGACCGGCGGAACGCGAATATCGTTCGTCCACGGGAAATCCGTCGCGCGCGTGGCGGATCGCGGGCGCGAGCGTCTCCGCAAATGGCAGCGCACCGTAGCGCCCCGCGACGTGGACGAGCGCGGCCGGCGCGCCCGGAATCGCCGCCGCCGATCCACCGCGCGTCGTCGCCCCGCGAATCGGCTTGCCGGAACCATCGATGTACAGCTCCGGGGTGACGCCCGCCGGGGCGGTCTCGCGCGCATCCACCATCACCTGGCGGCCGTCCGCGGCGCGGTGCAGCAGCCACAAGCCGCCGCCGCCGAGCCCGGATGCGTACGGCTCGACGACCGCGAGCACCGCCGCGACGGCGACGGCAGCGTCGAACGCGTTGCCTCCGCGCTGGAGGATTTCCCGGCCGGCGGACGTGGCGAGCGGGTGCGCCGACGCGATCGCCGCCTCCGCTTGCTCCGCTCCCGCCACCGCCGCACGCGCCGCCGGCGCAACCATCGGCAGGAGCGCGCAGAGCGCAAGCGCAAGCGATGTTCGACCGCGACTCACAGACCTCTGCTCACCAGTCACGAGTCACAAGTCACGCTGTATCACACCCTGGTAGCCGCGCGGTGCTTCGTTTGTGCACGCCGCCAGGGCGTTCGCGAAGCAGCCGAGAAGCGCTCGATTCATTTTGGCTGCTATCATAGCATCCGACTTTTTTCGCGAAGCGTGACTCGCGGCCCGTGACATCACTCCCGCGCACGCTGATCGCGCCGGCAAGCTGGTGCGCGAGGAGCTCGCGCGTTAGGCGGAGGTGGTGAAGGTCTCCGGCGTCCGCGTCGATTGAGATTTTCGGGTAAGCTACGCCCTCCCGTTTTCCACCCACACCAGGAATCCGCAATGACGCCGAAAGAAGCCATCGTCCACGACGCGCCGGTGCGCTCGCGCGAGAGCGCCGAGTACTGGGGCAGCGACGCGTTCGCCGCGATCCTGCGCGAGCTCGAGATCCCCTACATCTCGCTCAACCCGGGCGCGAGCTACCGGGGGCTCCACGACAGCATTGTCAACTACCTCGGCAACCGCACGCCGCAGATGCTGCTCTCGATCCACGACGAGAACGCGGTCACCATCGCCCACGGCTACGCCAAGGCCACCGACCGCATGATGGCGGCGGCGCTGCATTCCAACGTGGGCCTCATGCACGCGACGATGTCGATCTTCGACGCCTGGTGCGACCGCGCTCCGGTGCTGATCCTGGGCGCGACCGGCCCGTGGGACGCCGCGAAGCGCCGCCCGTGGATCGACTGGGTCCACACCTGCTCCGACCAGGCCGCGCTGATCCGCGACTTCACCAAGTGGGACAACCAGCCCGGCTCGGTGGAGGCGGCGATGGAGGCGATGCTGCGGGGGGCGCAGATCGCGCAGACCGCGCCGCGCGGCCCGGTGTACATCAATCTCGATATTTCACTCCAGATGGGCAAGATCGGCCCGATGCCGAGCCTGCCCGACGTGAAGCGCTATGCCGCGCCCGCGATGGTGCTCCCGGCACGCGAACAGGTCGCGGCGGCGGCGAGGCTGCTGTCCGACGCGAAGAACCCGCTGCTCCTCGCCGGGCGCTGCTCGCGGGATCTCTACGCGTGGAAGCAGCGCGTGGCTCTCGCCGAAAAGCTCAATCTGCGTGTGCTGACCAACCTGAAGGTCGCCGCGGCGTTCCCGACGGATCACCGCCTGCACGCCGCGCCTCCGGCGAACCGCTTCGGCCCGGATACACTGAAGATGATCGCGGAGGCGGACGTGATCCTGTCGCTCGACTGGCTCGACCTCGCCGGACTGCTGAAAAGCGCCTTCGGGCCCAAGCCGGTCACCGCGAAGATCATCCAGGTCTCCTGCGACCAGCACAGCCACCGCGGCTGGAGCATGGACCACCAGGGCCTGCCGCCGATCGACGTCTATCT
>JBOIEM010000098.1:0-5711 GCA_050741115.1 Burkholderiales bacterium | reverse complement strand
CATCGGGGTCGCGAATTTCAACATCGCGATGACCGCGGAGGCGATACGCCTGTGCCCGGAGCCGCTCGTCACGCTCCAGGCCGAGTACCATCCCTACCTCGAGCAGTCGAAGGTGCTCGCGTTCTGCCGCAAAGCCGGGCTCGTCCTCACCGCCTACTGCCCGCTCGGCCGCGGGCGGCTGTTCAAGGACCCGGTCATCGCCGAGATCGCGCGCGCCAAGGGCCGGACCGTCGCGCAGGTCGCGCTGCGCTGGCTCGTGCAGCAGGGTAATATCGCGCCCATTCCGCGCTCTTCGAACCCGCAGCACATGGCGGAGAGCCTGAAGATCTTTGATTTCTCGCTGACGCCGGAAGAGATGAAACGCATCTTCGCGCTCAAGCGCCCCGACGGCCGCATCGCGAACCCGGTCGGCCGCGCTCCCGCCTGGGACTGAATCTTCTCAAGGATGAAAGAGAAAGGATGAAATGAAAACCCGCACTGATCGATACACGCCCGGCAAGAAGTCCGCCCGCCGCCTGCTGCTTCTGCCTTCTGCCTTCTGCCTTCTGCCTTTGGGCGCCGCGCAACATGCAGCCGCACAGGCGTTCCCGTCGAAAAACCTCCAGATGATCGTGCCCTACACCGCCGGCGGCTCGATCGACCTCTTCAGCCGCGCGCTCGCCCAGCGGCTCGGCGCGGCCTGGGGCCGGAACGTCGTCGTGGACAACCGCCCCGGCGCGAGCGGCATGATCGGCACCGAGGTCTTTGCCAAGCTGGAACCGGACGGCCACGCGCTTCTCGGGCACACCTCGTCCTACCCTGCCACCGCGGCGGTGCGCGCGAAGCTGCCCTTCGACCCGGCGCGCGCGATCGTGCCGGTCGCGACCCTGGCGCGCGCGCCGATGCTGCTTGCCGTCCACCCGTCGGTTCCGGCGAAGAGCATCAGGGAGCTGGTCGCGGTCGCGAAGAGGACGCCCGGCGGACTCAACTACGGGTCATCGGGCGCGGGCGGAAACAACCACTTCTCAGGATCGCTCTTTGCGGCAGCGGCGGGCATCAAGATGACCCACGTGCCGTACAAGGGCATTTCGATGGCGACCACGGCGCTCGCCTCCGGGGAAATCGAGATCGTGATCGCCAGCGCCGCGGCGCTCATGCCGCAGGTGAAGGCCGGCCGCGTGCGCGCTCTCGGCGCGACCAGCCTGGAGCCCTCCCCGCTGCTGCCGGGCCTGCCGGCCATCGCCCAGTCCGGCGTGCCCGGCTACAGCTACGAGCTGTGGTGGGGCACGTTCGCACCGGCGGGGATCACGGCCGAGCGCCTCGGTGTTATCAATTCGGCGATCAACAAGATCCTCGCGAGCGACGACATGAAGAAGTTCTTCGCGAACGAGGGCGCCGAGCCCTGGCCGCAGACGCCCCAGCAGCTCGACGGCTTCCTGGTGAAGGAGATCGAGCGCTACCGGAAGGCGGCGAAGGTGGCGGGAATCGAGCCGCAGTGACATCCTGGGCTCCCGCCTTCGCGGGAGCGACAGGAGTATCGTTCAGGCGCCTTCCGCCGCCGCGGGATTCCACTGCCCTTTGCGCATGCGCGTGATGGTGACGGACGCGAATACGCCGGCCTTCGTGAAGGGATCGCCGTCCGAGAACGCCTTGGCTTTCGCGCGGCTGTCCACGTTGACGATGAAGTGACTCCCGATGGCCTGCGTGCCGTCGTCGTTCTGCGTCGCGCCCGCGAGCACCAGGATGCCCTTCTGGCTCTGCAGGTAATCGCGGTGAGGCTGCAGAACTTTTTCGCGGATCGCGGCGGAATTCGGCTTGTCGGCGCAGGAAATGGCCCAAAGCATGATGCGTCTCCTCTCGGTCGGATCGTCGGGTGCGGCGCCATTGCGCGCCGGCGCGCGGAATCGCCCGGATGATATTGCATTTCATGGCCGTATCGGCGGCCTGGCGGTTTAGAATCCGGGGCATCGTCATCTCCCCGCAGGACTCCAGAGCGTGGGCAAGAAAATAGCGGTGCTCGGCGCCGGCGCGATCGGCAGCAGCGTCTCCGCGGATCTGACGACGGCAGGCTACGACATCACGGTCATCGACCAGTGGCCGGCGCAGGTGGAGGCGCTGAAGGCGACCGGAATCCATATCCAGATGGCGGACGGCGATATCAAGGTGCCGATCCGCGCGCTTCACCTGTGCGACCTCGCCTCCGCCAACCTGGAGTTCGATATTGTGTTCCTCGCGGTGAAGTCGTACGACCACCGCTGGATGGCGGAATTCATCAAGCCCTATCTCAAGGGCGACGGCGTGCTGGTCGGCGTCATGAACGGCATGAACGACGACTCGATCGCCTCCATCGTCGGGCGCACCCGCACGGTCGGCTGCTGCCTCGAGCTGTCGGCGGAAATCTTCACGCCGGGGCTCGTCCAGCGCAACACTACGCACCAGGGCACGTGGTTCGCGGTGGGAGAGCTCGACGGATTGTTCACCCCGCGCGTGAAGGAAATCCAGGCGATCCTCTCCCACGTCGCCCGCTGCGACGTGACCGGCAACATCTACGGCACGAAGTGGACCAAGCTCGTCGCGAACACCATGACGATGGGGCCGCACGGGCTGCTGGGGCTGCGCAACGGGGAGGCGGTCGCGCTTCGCGGCATGGCCGACATCGCGATGAGCATCGGCCGCGAGTCGCTGGCGGTCGGCGCGGCGCTCGGCTACCGCATCGAGCCGATCTTCGGCCTGCGCGCGGACGAGTTCGCGGGGTCCAGCGACGAGAACCTGGCGACGACCCGCGACGCCCTGATGCGGCACGTGGGCAGCCGCTCGCGCACGGCTCCCATCCACGACCACATCAAGGGCCGCAAGAGCGAGATGGAATTCATCACCGGCCTGGTGTGCCGCAAGGGTCGGGAGCTCGGCATCCCGACGCCGTACAATGACGCCGTGCTTGAGATCGACCGCAGGATCAACCAGGGCGAGATCAGGATGGACCGTTCGAACTTCGACCTCCTCAAGGAAAGGATTGCCAAATGAAGAATCCCTGCATGATCGCATCGGCCGTGCTGCTCGCGTTCGGCGTGGCCGGTTGCGCGCAGTTCTGGCCGCAGTACGGAATGAGCTTCTTCGTTTCGAGCGTCGGCACCGGCAAGGGCGCGGACCTGGGCGGCCTGCAAGGCGCCGATCAGCACTGCCAGGCCCTCGCGAGCGCGGCCGGCTCAGGGCACCGCACCTGGCGCGCTTACTTGAGCAACTCCCCTTCTCCCGGCTCACCCACAGTGCACGCCCGGGAGCGCATCGGGAGGGGACCCTGGCAGAACGCCAAGGGCGTGGTGATCGCGCGCAACGTCGCCGAGCTGCACGGAGCCAACAACCTCGACAAGCAGACCGCGCTGAACGAGAAGGGCGCAATGGTGAACGGCCGCGGCGACACGCCCAACATGCACGACATCCTCACCGGATCGCGGCCGGACGGCACGGCGATCGTGGGCGACCCCGCCCGGACGACCTGCGGCAACTGGACGATGAGCGGAGCGGGATCCGCGATGGTCGGCCACCATGACCGCCTGGGGTTGCGCGACGACGAGGCTTCGCGCTCCTGGAATTCCTCGCACCCCTCGCGCGGCTGCAGCCAGGATGATCTCAGGGCTTCAGGCGGCGCGGGACTGATCTACTGCTTCGCCACGAACTGAAGGCCGCGTAGGAACGACGGCAATGCGGCACGGTCGGCGGGCGCGGCGCCAAGCCGCCTCAGCAGGGAGAGCGCCGATGCCTGCAGCCGCCAGCAGGGCGAATGCAGTGCCGCCTGCGCGGCGGTGAGCGCCGGCGCGCGCGCGTCCGCAGCGACCGCTGCGGTGGCGCGCAGACGCAGCGCCGCCGAGCGCACGCCGCAGCCCGGATGCGCATCGAGCGCTGCCAGGAGGCGCTCCATCTGCGGCGGCGGCGCCGGGCGCTCACGCAGCGCGCCGGCCAGCGCCCCGGCGTACGGCGTGGACGGCTCGGCAGTGAGGACGCGCTTGATCGCGTCCCACAGCGCCTGCGCATCGTTGGGCGACGCGCGGGCGGCGGCGCAGCGCAGCGCTTCCCCGAGCGACCAGAAGACGTCGAAATCGCCGCGCGGCAACCCGGCGAGGCTTGACTCGAGCCGCGCGAGAAGCCGCCGCTCCACCCCCGTATAGATCGCCGCATCGAAGGCGCCGCCCGCGAATGCCGGCGCGAGACTGCGCAGCGCGTCGGCGAGAGGCGGTTCGGGCGTGGCGGCCGGTGTCGGGGCGTCCGGGCACCGGCGTGCGCCCGCGGGCTCGTGCCTGACGGGAGCGTCGCCGAGAGGCCCGCCGAAGCGGGCAGCCTCGGGCGGCGGCGACAGCGCGTCCTCCCTGCGCGTGAAGACCGCGTGCGCCGGGTCGTAGAGGAGCAGCCCCAGCGTGGGTAGTCCGCGCGCCCACTCGGCGCCGCCCCACCCGCGGCGGCTGTCCTCGAGCTGCCACTCGCTCGCGCCGCCGCC
Source organism: Burkholderiales bacterium (assembly GCA_050741115.1). Classification (GTDB taxonomy): domain Bacteria; phylum Pseudomonadota; class Gammaproteobacteria; order Burkholderiales; family SG8-41; genus SG8-41. The sequence continues at coordinate 1,240 of JBOIEM010000098.1, read as the reverse complement.
GTCAATGACGATGCCCACCCCATTGGCGGTGGCAGCACCCTGCGCGAGGACGGACGCGCGGTAGTGGTCGTCGCCCGCGGCGTCGGCCAGTACGCCCACCGCCAGGTCGAGTCCCATGCCCTGTCCCACGCCAAACGCAAGCGCGTAGCGGTCGTCGCCGGACTCGTCGTAGAGGACGCCGACCGCCTCGTGCACGCCAGCGCCTTGCGCATAGCGGACGGCGTGATAGCGATCGCTGCCGCCACGGTCCCAGAGCAGGCCGAGAGCGTAGTAATAGCCTGCGCCCTGGGCATACATCTCCGCCTCGTAGCGGTCGTCGCCCCCGTCGTCGCGCAGGATGCCGATCCCGCCTCCGAGCAGGGAGCGGTAACCGAACGCGGCGCCCTGCGCCCAGCTCAAGCTCCCGCCCCGTCCGTAGACATCAGCGAGGCCCGAAGCCGTGTAGGTGTCGTTCCCGGCCCGGTCCCACAGCATGCCCACTCCATCCGCGAGGCCGAATCCCTGCCCGCCGGCGCGCAGGCGGTAGCTGTCGTTGCCGGCGAGGTCCACGATCGCGCCGAGCCCGAATGCGGCCGCGCCCTCGCCGAACACCTCCGCGGTGTAGCGGTCGTCGCCGGAAAAATCCGCCACGATGGCGGCGCCCGCGATCGCCGCGCCCAGTCCCGGCCCCGCCATGGCGTAGAGGTCGTTGCCGGAGAAATCGACGATTGCGGAGAGTCCGTGCACGGCGAGGTCGGTGCCGCCGTAGCGATCATCGCCGCCGAGGTCCACGATCACGGAGATGGCGCCGTTCGTCGCCGGCGCTCTGATGTAGGAATCGTTCCCGCCGGGATCGACGATCACCGCGGCATCGGGCGGATGCGCATCGTTCCCGCGCGTGCCGATCACCACCGCGCCGACCGCCGATTCGAAGCGTGCCCCGTTCTCCGGAAACCCGATTCGCCCACCGCCCTCGCGCACAGCGCGCGCAAAGCGCGCGGTCGCGTCGAGGAAGACCGCCGTCGCGCGGCGGAGCGTGGCCTGATCGTAGCTTGCCGCGATCTCGTCGAGCCGGTTGAGCGAGAGAAGGTTATCCCGAAGCTGTGAAGCAAGCGCCTGCGCGTCCACACCACCGCCGCGCGCTGCCGCGCGCAGGACGCGCTTTGCCTCGGCGAGCTCGCCTAGATACGGGTCGAGCAAGTCGCGCAACGGGATCCGGAAAATGGGGCCAGGCTCGATTTTTCCGTTATCTTCCTTGTCG
>JBOIEM010000097.1:0-5470 GCA_050741115.1 Burkholderiales bacterium | reverse complement strand
GATAGACCTGCCGTCGTCCTTGCGGAAAGATTCCAGAAACACGTGAAGGCCGGCCATCCACCGATGCCAGCTCATCCCCGAGCTTCAGTGCATCCATGCGCTTCCACCCTGCCTTCGTAAGTACCTTTGCATCGAGGGGTTGCGCCTTCCCCATGCTCGGCCGGCCGGCGACAATGATGAGATCGCCGGGCTGCAGTCCCGCGGTCTTCTGGTCGAGGTCGGTGAAGCCGGTCGGGATACCGGTGATATCGCTCGCGTTCTCGCTGTGATACAGCTCGTCCATGCGGGTGACGACCCGCGCGGCGAGCTCGTCCAGTTCCAGGAAGCCCTGCCGGCCGCGGCTGCTTGCCTCCGCGATCTCGAATACGCGGCCCTCGGCGTGGTCGAGCAGCTCTCCCGCCGTGCGGCCACCGGGGCTGAACGCGGATTCCGCGATCTCGGTGCCCACCGCCGCAAGGTGGCGCATGACGGAGCGCTCGCGCACGATCTCGGCGTAGCGGCGGATGTTGGCCGCGCTCGGAGTGTTGAGCGAAAGCGACGCGAGGTAGGCATGGCCCCCGATCTCGCCGAGTTTGCCGCTGCGCTCAAGGCTCTCGGCCACGGTCAGCGTGTCGGCGGGCTTTCCGTGCTCGATCAGCGCGCCGATGTGCTGGAAGATCAAGCGGTGGTCGGCGCGGTAGAAGTCGTGCTCGCCGAGGAGATCGGCGATCCGGTCCCACGCCGAGTTGTCGAGCAGCAGCCCTCCCAGCACCGACTGCTCCGCCTCGATCGACTGGGGCGGAATCCGCGCTGCCTCGACCTGCGTGTCCTTGGCGATCGAGGTGACCTGGGCCTGGGCCATGCCGCGTGCCGCCGCTGTCTCGCTGTGCGCGTCTTCTCGGGAGGAGCGTCGCACAAGAGAGCGCGCGACGAAGTGGAAATCTACAGAAAAAAAAGGGGCGGTGCCAGCCTTTTTTTCAGAGAAAATTTTTCGTTTCGAATGAACGTGTAAGCGCGCGGCGCATCCGCTTACTGTTCTCCCAGCACCGACACGGTCACGGTGACCACGATATCGGCGTGCAGCGCGAGCTTGAGCGGGTGGTCGCCGACCGTCTTGAGCGGGCCCTGCGGCATGCGGATCGCGGCTTTCGGCACATCGAAGCCCTGGACTTTCAGCGCCTCCGACACATCGACGTTGGTGACGGAGCCGAAAAGCTTGCCGTCGACGCCCGCCTTCTGCGTGATCTGCACCATGAGGCCGTCGAGCTTCGCCGCCTTCTCCTGGGCCTTGGCGAGCGCGTCCGCCTGCGCCTGTTCCAGATCCGCCCGGCGCCGCTCGAACTCGGCCACGTTGGCCGGCGTGGCGCGTTTTGCCTTTCCATGCGGAATCAGGTAGTTGCGGGCAAACCCGTCCCTGACCTTGACGACGTCGCCGAGCCCTCCCAGGTTGACGATCTTCTCGAGCAGGATCACTTGCATGGGCGCTCCGCGTTCAATGCAGATCCGTGTAGGGCAGCAGCGCGAGAAACCGCGCCCGCTGGATCGCGACGCTCAGCTGGCGCTGATAGCGCGCCTTGGTGCCGGTAATGCGCGCCGGGATGATCTTGCCGTTCTCATTGATGAATTCCTTGAGCACGCCGATGTCCTTGTAATCGATCTCCTTCACCTTCTCGGCCGTGAAGCGGCAGAAGCGCCGGCGGCGGAACAGCTGCCCGCGTCCGCCGCGCGCGTCGCGGCCCTTGCCGGACTTGCCGAACTTGCCTTTGCCTTTGCCTCTGCCCCGGCCTCCGGGGCCCCGCGACATGCCTTGCCTTCCCATTGCCATCGCTATTCCTTCAATGCGTATGCTTCCGTAGCGTGAAACACCAGTTGCGCGCTCATCCGGTTCTTGCGGTTGAGAAACCCTTTCACCCGCGCCGCCTGCCCCGGCTTGAGACGGGACAGCGCCACCGCCACCTCCGCCATCGCCACCCCGTTCACCTCGCATTCGACCTGGCGCTTGAGTCCCGCCTCCGCCTGCTGCGAGCGGTGCAGGAGCCGGAAATTGAGCAGCGGGATGCCGGCGGGCGTGTAGCGCAGCGGCTCGATGGCGGTCAGTTCTCCGCTGAGCGCAACCTCGTTCGTCAAGCTTGTGCCGGCGCCTCTTCGGCAGCCGGAGCGGGCCTGGCGCCCTCCTCGGCGGCGGGCGTCAGCGATCTCGACTTCTCTTCCTTCATCATCGGCGAGGGTGACGTCACCGCCGCTCCCGTCTTGACGATCAGGTGGCGCACCACCGCGTCGTTGAACTTGAACGCGTGGTCGAGCTCATTCAGCGTCTCGCCGTCGCACTCGACGTTCATCAGCACGTAGTGCGCCTTGTGGACCTTCTGGATGGGAAAGGCGAGCTGGCGCCGGCCCCAGTCCTCCAGCCGATGGATTTTCCCGCTCCGGCCCGTGACCATCTGCCGGTAGCGATCGACCATGCCCGGGACCTGCTCGCTCTGGTCCGGATGGACGATGAAAACGATCTCGTAATGACGCACCTGCGATTCTCCTTATGGTTGAGGGCCCCGGTTCGCGGAGCCCCGAGCCTCCCGCGTCGCACATGCGGTGAGGCAAGGATGATGATTCCGGCACCCGGCCGAAATCATGAAGGCGCGGATTATACAGGACTATTCCGGCCGGTCAATGCTTCGCGGCGCGGCGGGAACGCAACGGATGCTAGAAGATCAGTGTGAGCGCGGCGCTCGCGCGCTGGCTGCCGTCATCGACGCTCGGGGCGTCCTTCAGGATCTGGGCAACGTCGAGCCGCAGGCTCACCGTCTTGCCGTAGCCGAGGCGCAGCCCTACGCCGGCGCTGGCAAGGGACTCCCGGTCCGAGGGCTGCGTGTGGTTGTTCTCGACGGAACCGTAGTCATAGAACGCGAGGAATCTCAGGCGGAAGCGGTCGGACGGCCCGCCCTTGCCGGCCAGCGCGGGCGTATAGAACTCGAGCTGGGTGGAATAACCCTTGTCCTTCGCCAGCTCCCGCAACAGGTAGCCGCGCACGGTGTCCGGACCGCCGATTCCGAACTGCTCTCCGGAGACGAGGGCATCGCTCGTGTGCTGGCCGCTTAAGCCGATCCGCATCTGCCAGTCGCTCCGGAACTGGCGGACGTAATTGAACCCGTAGCGGAGGATCTGGTAGTCGTCGACGACGTCCTGGCGGCTGCCGCTGCCCGCTCTCCAGTCCTGCTCCCGGCCGTTCTCTCCGCCGGGGATGTTCCTCGAATAGTTTCCGTAAAAGGTAAGTTCCGCGGCCACACCCCGCCAAAACGCGCCGTAGTTCAGGCTGACCGGGCGTATGGTGACGTCGGGCACGATGCTGCCCGAGCCCTGGAACTGGACGTCGTTCTGGAACGCGCGGTAATCGAACCCGAAGGAAATCTTCTGCTCCATATCCCCCCATTTCGGCAGGATGGTGCTCCAGCGCACGATGCCGATGGAGCCACTGCCGCTCACGTTGAACAGCCCCTGGACCGTGCCCGAATCGACGTCCGAATAGCCGACAATGAGGTCGAGCGAGCTCGCGACACCGTAGAACGGGATGCGGTAGCCCGCGCCGTAGATCGACACCTGATCGGGTTCCGTCGGCGAGGTCACGTACTGCGCGGTCAGCGTATGGTCCCGGTCGAACAGGTTCGAATGCTGCGCGCCGACGCCCAGGCGGGCGTGGCCCGTTTCGTGGGTGCCGGTGTTGTCGAGCGTGATGAATCCACGCCACGGCTTGTCGTCTTTCACCTTGATCACGACGTCGATCTCGCCTTCCGTCGCCCCCGAGCGCAGCAGCACGCTGGTCTGCTTGACGGGATGCTCGCCCGCGAGCTGCAGATTGCGCGCGATCGCCTTCGAGTTGGGTGTTTCACCTTCCCTCACCGTCGGCAGGCCGCGGCGGATGTTCGAATTGTCGAAATGGGCGTTGCCCTCGATCGACACCCTGCCCACCCGCGGCTCCACCACGCGCAATTGCACCGCACCCCGCGTGATGTCCTGCTCCGGCAGGAGCACCTGCACGGCGCCGTAGCCGAGGTCGCGGTAGGCCTGCTCGAGCGCCTCCAGCGCGCGCTGGATGTCGCCGAAATCCCGGTCACGGCCGGTATATAGCTCGAACAGGCGTTCGAGCTCGGATGGCGGCAGGAGGGAATTGCCGATGACATCGAAGCGATCGATGGCGAAACGCGGCGGCGCGATCGCTTCCGCGGGCGCCTGCGCGGCCGCGTGGGGCGACGCGCCGGCCGCGCAGGCGAATGCCGCGAGCAGAGCCGCCACGCGCGAGAATTTCATCATTCCCGACCCTTTTGCTGCCGTCATATTGACACAGGCGCGCGCGGCTGACACATTGCGCTTTTTTCTCCGGGATCGCGATGACGGACGAGCATGCGCGCGCGGCGAAACGCCGCCCTGGCGGGGCCGCGTTTCTCGTCACCGGCCTCCCCGCTGCGGGCAAGACCACGCTCGGGACCGCGCTCGCGGCAGAGTTGACCGCCCGCTTTGAGCGCCGCGTGACGCTGCTCGACGGCGACGAGGTGCGCAAGCTCCTCTCGAGCGAGCTCGGCTTCTCACGCGAGCACCGGCGGCTGAACGTGTTGCGCCACGGCTACATCGCCGCGGAAATCGCGAAGCACGGCGGCATCGCGATCTGCTCGCTGATCGCTCCCTACGAGGCCGACCGCGCCGAAATGCGCCGCATGGTCACTCGCTGGGGCAGCTTCGTCGAGATCTACCTCTCGACCCCGCTCGCGGAATGCATGCGGCGCGACCCGAAGGGGCTCTACGCCAGGGCGCGCGCCGGCGAGCTGCCGCACATGACCGGGCTCGACGACCCGTACGAACCGCCGCAGAGACCGGAGCTGGAGCTGAACGGCGCGCAGATGTCCGTCGCCGAGACCGTAGCGGCGGTGATCGCGTTTCTGCTGAAATCGCGCATATTGAGCCTCGGCTGAATGGTTGACAAACCATTTGCCGCTGTCCATTTCCCCTCTCGATCCCCTCATCCCCGCCCTTCTCCCAAGCGGAGAAGGGGGGCTCGAGCCTCATCTCTCCCCTCGGGAGAGAGGTCGGGAGTGAGGGATGGAGGGGGAAGGGGTGAGGGGCCCGCCGCGGCCGTCAACCGCGAGATCGTCGCTGGCGGCGCGTCTCGGCGAGGAGTATGCCCGCCGCTACCGAGACGTTGAGGCTTTCCACCGCGCCGAGCATCGGGATCCGCGCAAGCTCGTCGCAGCTCTCGCGCGTGAGGCGCCGCATGCCTTCGCCCTCCGCCCCGAGCACCCACGCGAGGGGGCCCTCGAGCGCCACCGAATAGAGGTCGCGCGAAGCGCCCTGGTCCGCGCCGATCAGCCAGATCTGCCGTTCCTTCAGCTCGCGCATCGCGCGCGCGAGATTGGTGACCGCGACGAACGGCACGCTCTGCGCCGCCCCGCTTGCGACCTTTTCCACCGTCGACGTGATCGCCGCGGCCCGGTCCTTCGGCGCG
>JBOIEM010000096.1:0-3986 GCA_050741115.1 Burkholderiales bacterium | reverse complement strand
CGCATGCTGTGGCGCACGCCCCTCAGGCCGCGTTGCCGACGATGACCGCATCGACCCCGCTTTTCTTCACGAGCGCGGCGGTCTCCTCGGTGCCGATCAGCGCGTTTCCCTGGGGGAAGGATTCGATCGGCAGGACGGTGACGCCCGGAAAGTCCTGCTCGAGCATTTCCTTCAGCATCGGCAGCATGCGGTAGGCCTGCCACTGCTCATTGCTGACAACGCCGATGCGCCTGCCTGAAAGGCTCGCAACTCGCGGCGCGTGCGGCTGTGTCACTTCCAGCGCACCGGACGGATCGTGGAATTCCAGCTTGACCATGGTGACTCCTTCACTAGATGGCTGCTCAGGCAAAATCGTAGCACGCGAGGTCGTTTACGCCAGCCTATGGCGTGACCGGCGTCGGGCGCGGGAGCGCGACGCGCATCTCGCCGGCGGCCGTGCGCAGCAGGTCGGGCCGGTCGCTGATAATGCCGTCCACGCCCCACTCGATCATGCGCCGCATGTCGGCGGGGTTGTTCACGGTCCACACCACGACCTTCAGCCCCAGCGACTGCGCTTCCTTCACCTGCTTGCGCGTCGTTTCCGCGTGATACGGCGACCACACCGCGCCGCCCGCCGCTTCCACCATGCGCGGGATGGAGCCGCCGTAGCGGATCACGTGAAAACCCGCGGTCCAGGGCGAAGAGGGCTTGTCTCTTTGGATGCTGTCCATGAAGCCCTTCTCCACCGTGAGATAGACGGTCGGAATCCCGGGCGCTTCCTTCTGCACGACCTGGAGGGTGCGCCAGTCGAACGACTGGATCGCGGCGCGGTACTCCATGCCGCCGGCGCGAATCGCCGCGATCAGCTTGCGCGCGAAATCGTCCGGCGTAGTGGCGAGCTCCGGCTCCAGCGGAGAGATCTTGGTTTCGATGTTGAAACGGACACTCTCGTTGCCCGACTTGCGCACGAGCGCGAAGAGATCGGCGAGCCGCGGAATGTGCGTGCCGTCCACCGGCCGCTGCTCGGGCCAGCGCCGGGCGTAGGCGCTCCCCGGGTTGATCCTGCCGACGTCGTAGCGCTGGCTATCCTGGTAGGTGAGGCTCCAGATCGCGGGGCCGTTCTCCGCCAGCCATTTGCCATCCGGACCGCGCGTGATGTCGGGATTGAACGCGGGATTGTGGCTTACCACCACCACGCCGTCCTTCGTGATGGCGCAATCGAGCTCCAGGGTCGTGACACCGATCGCCAGCGCCCGCGCGAACGCGGGCAACGTGTTCTCGGGCGCCAGACCTCGCGCCCCCCGATGTCCCTGGATGTCCAGCGCGTGGCTCGTGGCGGCGATCATGGCGAAGGCGCCGGCCAGCACGCGCATGTCATCCGCCGGCTGGCGCGAACGCGGACATGCGCCAGCCGTTCCCGGTCTTCACGAAGCAGGCGGTGTACTCGATGGGACTGCGAATCTGCTCCTCGGGCACGTAGCCCTCGCCCGTCTTGAACTTGATCTTGACCCATTTCTGCGGGAAGTCCGGGGCGCGATCGTCCACCTCCCAATCGGCGACCGCAACGATGTCGTAGGCGAGCGTGACCAGCGTCTGCGAGTCGGAGGACGGCGCGGCCTTGACCAGCGCATCGCGGCTGATGATCGCGCCGTACGCGTGCGGGTCCAGGTCCCGCGGCCAGCGGGCAAGCACGTACGGCGCGCACAGCTCGCGCGGCGCCGGCCCGCGATTCAGCCAGGCCGCTCCCGCGAACAGCGCCGATGCGAGCTCCCGCCACAGCCGGCTGTCGTCGGCGTAGAGATGCCATTGCCGGCTGAATTCGGTGATGCCGCGCGCGCCGTCCACTCCGACGCGCACGTTGCGCTCGAGCACGCTCAACACGAACTTGCGGTCGCGCCGCATCACCGCGTCGAGCAGCCGGTTCTTGAACAGTGCCCACGACAGGTCCCGCGTCGCCTCGTCCACCGGCTCGAGCCTGCGTTCCTGCGCGTGCGTCGATGGGATGAATACCGCGCCGGTCAGCGCTGCAAGCACCAGGCACTTGATGTATCGCCGCATCATTTCCCCTTGTATCGGCCGCTGCGCTTCTCGAAAAAAGCCGCCAGCGCTTCGAGATGATCCTCGGTCTTCTGCAGCGCTCCCTGGAAGGAAGCGCACGACTCCAGGTGCTCTTCGAGGCCCTGGTGCCGAGCGAGCCGCAGCGCCCGCTTGGCGTAGCGCACGGCGAGCGGCGGCTTGGCCGCGATCTCCCCGGCGATCTCGCGCGCGCGGGGCAGCAGCCGCTCGGGCTCGGTGACTTCCAGCAGGATCCCGAGCTCGCGCGCCTCCTCCGCCGCGACGATACGGCCCGTCAGCGTGAGCTCCGCGGCGCGATGCGCGCCGACCGCGCGCTGCAGGAACCATGCTCCCCCGTCGCCCGCCATGAGGCCGAGATTGACAAAGGTCTCGGCGAACTGCGCGCGGGTCGAGCCGATGCGGATGTCGCACATGTTGGCGAGGTCGCACCCGGCGCCGATCGCCGGGCCGTTGACCGCAGCGATGAGGGTGATCTCGGCGGCATGCATCGCCCGCGGGATGCGCTGGATGCCGAAGCGGTAGTAGTGCTCCATCTCGGCGGCGGAGGAGCTGAGCGCGCGCTCGCGCATGGTCTTGATGTTTCCGCCGGCCGAGAACGCCGCCCCGGCGCCGGTCAGGATCAGCACCGAGATCTCCGGGCTCGCGTTCGCCCATTCGAGCGCCGCGCAGATGTCGTCCACGAGCGCGGTGCCGGTGAGCGCATTGCGCACGTCGTCGCGCTTCAGCGTGAGCACGGCGACGCGCCCGCTGATCTCGAGCGCGGCATCCTTGAGCACGGGAGGACTGGACATGTCGGTTCGTGATTTTATACGTTCCGCCAGCGAGCCGGGCGGTCCCGCCCGGCATGCTATACTCGCCGCGGAATTTTTCCCGCTGGCGTTAGTTATCCGGCGGCACCGGCAGCCATGGCTCGCATCGAGATCAAGTCCGAAATCACCGGCACCGTGTGGCAGCTCCGATCGAAACCGGGCGACAAGGTGGAATCCGGCGACACCTTGATCGTGGTCGAGTCCATGAAGATGGAGATACCGGTGATCACCGAGGATCCCGGCACCGTGAAGGAGATCCTGGTGAAGGAGAAAGATCCGGTGGCGGAAGGACAGGTCGTCGCCATTCTGGATGGATGAGGGACGGGTGCGGGGAATAGCCCCATGCCGAAGCGGGAAATCGAAGGCGACTGGGTGCTGGGCTGGCCGGACCGCAAGCGTCCGGCGATCATTCCGGGCAGGGACACCGAAGGCCGGGTGATCAACGGGCGTGCGCCGGTGACCGAGCTCGCCGGCCTGATGACGCCGACCGAGGCCTATTTCATCGTCAACCACCTCGAGATGCCGGAGCCGGTTCACCCGGACGACTGGAAGCTGACCATCAAGGGCGAGGTCGAGCGGCCGTTCGAGCTCGATTTCGACCGCCTCATGAAGCTCCCCGGGCGCACCGTGCGCGCGGTGACCGAGTGCGCAGGTAACGACGGCGGGTTCTTCGATTACCTGAGAAAGGGCGCGCGGAAGCCCTCGCGCATCAACCAGCAGGACATGCAGAAGCGCGCCGAGCAGCGCGTCACGGGAGAGCTCCCCTCGAACGTGGACATTGGCACTGAATCAACGACGACCTGCGCGGTGAGCGCGGGCGAATTCACCGGCGTGCCGCTCGCGGAGTTGCTCGAGCGCGCCGGCGTCAGGCCGGGCGCCGTCTGCGTGCGGGCGCAGGGCCGCGACTCCGGCCGTCCGGACAAGGCGGTGATCTACCGTTCCGTCGGCACACGCGACTTCGAGATCCCCGATCCCGGCGTGATCCACTTCGAGAAGGCGCTGCCGCTCGAGAAGGCGCTCGATCCGGACACGCTGCTCGCGTGGGCCCAGAACGGCGAATACCTCTGGCACGTGCACGGCTCCCCCGTGCGCCTGATCGTGCCGGGCTGGTCGGGCAACTGG
>JBOIEM010000095.1:0-15236 GCA_050741115.1 Burkholderiales bacterium | reverse complement strand
CACGAGGTTCGCGAGGTCCGCCCCGGAAAAGCCCGGCGTGCCGCGCGCGATGATGTCGGACTTGACGTCCGGCGCCATCGGGACTTTCCGCATGTGCACCTGCAGGATCTGCTCGCGCCCGCGGATGTCGGGCAGCGGCACCACCACCTGGCGGTCGAAGCGGCCGGGCCGCAGCAGCGCCGGGTCGAGGACATCCGGGCGGTTGGTCGCCGCGATGACGATCACGCCCGAGTTGGTCTCGAAGCCATCCATTTCGACCAGCAGCTGGTTCAACGTCTGCTCGCGCTCGTCGTTGCCCCCGCCCAGTCCCGCGCCGCGCTGGCGCCCGACGGCGTCGATCTCGTCGATGAACACGATGCAGGGGGCGTGTTTCTTCGCCTGTTCGAACATGTCGCGCACGCGCGCGGCGCCGACGCCGACGAACATCTCGACGAAATCGGAACCGGAAATGGAGAAGAACGGGACCTTGGCCTCGCCCGCGATCGCCTTGGCGAGGAGCGTCTTGCCGGTGCCGGGGTTGCCGACCATCAGCACCCCGCGCGGGATGCGCCCGCCGAGCTTCTGGAACTTGGAGGGATCGCGCAGGAACTCGACCAGCTCCGCGACCTCTTCCTTCGCCTCCTCGCAGCCGGCGACGTCGGCGAAGGTGATGGTGTTGTTCGATTCGTCGAGCATGCGCGCCCGGCTCTTGCCGAAGGAGAACGCGCCGCCGCGGCCCCCGCCCTGCATCTGGCGCATGAAGAAGATCCACACGCCGATGAGAAGCAGCATCGGGAACCACGACACGAAGATGTTCACCAGGAGCGAGGGCTCTTCCTCGGGCTTGGCCTCGATGATCACCCCGTTCTTGAGAAGATCCGACACCAGCCACGGGTCGGAGGGCGAATAGGTGGTGAAGCGCTCTCCGGTCGTTTTCACGCCCTTCAGAACGCGGCCCTCGATCGTGACCTTGGCGATTCGCCCCTGCTTGACCTCCTCGATGAACTGGGAGTACTCGATCGCCTTCTGGGCGGCCTGGCGCGTGCTGAACTGGTTGAACACCGTCATCAGCACCAGCGCGATCACCAGCCAGATCGCGATGTTTTTCACGAGGTTATTCAAGAAAGCTCCTCAAAATCAACCAGCTCAATTCTAGACTCTTTTGGCAGGCGACGCAGCCGCCATCCGTGCCGACGTCCCCCGCAGTCCCTTCGCCACCAGGTAGACTTCGCGCGACCGGCTCCTGGAAGCTTCCGGCTTGCGCACGGTCACGGTACTAAATTGCCTGCGCAGTGCTTTGACGAAATCCTCGAAGCCCGCTCCCTGGAACGCTTTGACCAGGAAATTACCGTGCAGTTTCAGATGCTTCGACGCAAAGTCGAGCGCCAACTCCGAAAGCTCCAAGGCGCGGGCCTGGTCGGTCGCGGCGACACCACTCAAGTTGGGGGCCAAGTCCGAGAGCACAAGGCCCGCCTCGCGGCCGGCGAGTGCGCGCTCCAGCGCCTCGACCGCTTCCGGGTCGCGGAAATCGCCCTGGACAAAAGTCACGCCGGCGAGCCCCGGCATCTCGAGGAGATCGAGCGCGATCACCTGTCCGCCCGGCGCGACCCGCCGCGCCGCGACCTGCGACCAGCCCCCCGGCGCCGCGCCCAGATCGACCACCAGCATGCCCGGAGCGAGCAGCCGGTCGCGCCCGGCGATCTGCTCGAGCTTGTAGGAAGCGCGCGAGCGCATTCCCTCGGCCCGCGCGCGCTTCACGTACGCGTCGGCGAGGTGCTCATGCATCCACGCTTTGCCCCGCACCCTGCCCATCCGCTAGACTCGATCTTGACTTGATGACGCTATTGACACCCGCCGAGCGGCGCGCGCTGCGCGCCCGCGCCCATCACCTGCATCCGGTGGTCGTGATCGGCGATGCGGGCTTCACTCCTGCGGTCCTGAACGAGATCGACGTCGCGCTGAAAAGCCACGAGCTGATCAAAATCAGGGTGGCAGGCGATGAGCGCGCCGCGCGCGAGGCGCTGATCGGGAGAATCTGCGCGGCGCTCGATGCCAGCCCGGTGCAGCATATCGGGAAAGTCCTGGTCGTCTTCCGGCCCCGCCCGGAATCCGCCGTGCCGAAGCCCGCGCCGCGCCGTGGCAAGAAGCCGCGATACCGTCCCAAGCGCCATTTTCAGAATTCGTGATGATTGATGAGTGGGCCACGGCGGGGTGCTCCCGTCGCCCGTCACTCATCACCTAGATGTACTTGACGTCGAGGATCTCGTACTCGCGCACGCCGCCGGGGGCCTGGACCTCGGCGACGTCGCCCGGGTACTTTCCGATCAGGGCGCGCGCGAGCGGCGAGCCGATCGAGACCTTGCCCTGCTTGATGTCGCCCTCGTCCTCGCCGACGATCTGGTAGGTCACGACTTCCCCGCTCTTCTTGTCCTCGAGGTCCACGGTGGCGCCGAATACGCAGCGCCCGTCCGCGTCGAGCAGCGCGGGATCGATGATCTGCGCGTTGGCGAGCTTTGCCTCCAGCTCGGAAATGCGCCCCTCGATGAAGCCCTGCCGCTCCTTGGCCGCGTGGTATTCCGCGTTCTCCGAGATGTCGCCGTGCGAACGCGCCTCGCCGATGGCCGTGGCGATTGCCGGCCGCTGCACCGTTTTCAGTTCCTGGAGCTCGGCGCGCAGCTTCTCCGCCCCGGCGATCGTGATCGGGATCTTGCCCATCACGGTCGGGCAACTGCCGTCCGCCGCAATCCGGCGTGCAGCCCCTGTATCACGTAGGCGCGCAGCTCCGTCGCCTGCTCGATGCCGGTGCACGCGGCGCGCGCCCCGTCGAGCGTGGTGAAGATCGGCACCCGCTCCTGGAGCGCGGCGCGGCGGATGGCGTAGGAGTCGCGCACCGCCACCCGTTTCTCCTCCACCGTGTTGACGATGAACGAGATTTCGCCGTTCTTGATCATGTCCACGATGTGCGGCCGGCCCTCCTGCACCTTGTTCACCGGCGTCACGCCGAGACCCGCGGCCGCGAGCGCCGCGGCCGTGCCGCGCGTCGCGACCAGCGTGAAGCCCAGGCCCGCGAGCTTGCGCGCGATCTCGACGGTGCGCGGCTTGTCCTCGTCGCGCACGCTGACGAACACCTTCCCGGTCGTGGGCAGATCGTCGCCCGAGGCAAGCTGCGCCTTGACGAAGGCTTCGGCAAACGTCAGCCCGACACCCATCACCTCGCCGGTGGATTTCATCTCCGGACCCAGTATGGTGTCGGCTCCCGGGAACTTGATGAATGGGAATACCGCCTCCTTGACCGAGTAATAGGGTGGCACCATCTCTCCCGCCACGCCCTGCTCGTCGAGCGGTCTACCCGCCATGCAGCGGGCCGCGATCTTGGCGAGCGGCACGCCCGTCGCCTTGGACACGAACGGTACCGTGCGCGAGGCGCGCGGGTTGACTTCCAGCACGTAGACCACCCCGTCCTGAATCGCGAACTGCACGTTGATGAGTCCCACCACCTTCAGCGCATACGCCATCGCGACGGTCTGGCGCCTGAGCTCTTCCTGCATTTCCGGGGTGAGGGAGTACGGCGGAAGGGAACAGGCGGAATCGCCCGAGTGCACGCCCGCCTGCTCGACGTGCTCCATTATGCCGCCGACGACTACCCGCTTGCCGTCGCACACCGCGTCCACGTCCACCTCGGTTGCGTCGTTCAGGAAGCGGTCGAGCAGCACCGGCGAGTCGTTCGACACCTTGACCGCCTCGCGCATGTAGCGCTCGAGGTCGCTCTGCTGGTAGACGACCTCCATGGCGCGGCCGCCCAGCACGTAGGAGGGCCGCACCACCAGGGGATAGCCGATTTCCTCCGCCACCGCGAGCGCTTTTTGCGTGCTCCGCGCGGTGCGGTTGGGCGGCTGCCTGAGCTTCAGCCGGTTCAGCAGCTTCTGGAAGCGCTCGCGGTCTTCCGCGACGTCGATCGAATCGGGCGAGGTGCCGATGATCGGCACGCCGTTCGCCTCCAGGTCGCGCGCGAGCTTGAGGGGCGTCTGGCCGCCGAACTGCACGATCACGCCGAACGGCTTTTCGACGTGGACGATCTCGAGCACGTCCTCCAGCGTAAGCGGCTCGAAGTAGAGCCGGTCGGAGGTGTCGTAATCGGTCGAGACGGTTTCCGGGTTGCAGTTGACCATGATGGTCTCGAACCCGTCCTCGCGCAGCGCAAGCGCGGCGTGCACGCAGCAATAGTCGAACTCGATCCCCTGGCCGATGCGGTTGGGCCCGCCCCCGAGCACCATGATCTTGCGCCGCGTGCCCGGCGCCGCCTCGCACTCTTCCTCGTAGGTCGAGTAGAGGTAGGCGGTGTGCGTGGCGAACTCCGCCGCGCAGGTGTCCACGCGCTTGAACACCGGGCGCAGGCCGAGCTGGTGGCGCCGCGCCCGTAGCAGGTGCGGGTCGGAGCCGAGCAGTCGCGCGAGTCTCCGGTCGGAGAAGCCGGCGCGCTTCAGCCGCCGCAGCGCCCCGGCGTCGAGCTGCTCGACCGTGCTCCCCTTCAGCGCGTTCTCCTGGCGCACGATGTCCTCGATCTGCGCCAGAAACCAGGGATCGATGCGCGTCAGCTCGCGCACTTCGTCCACCGTCATGCCGCAGCGGAAGGCGTCGGCGACGTAGAAGATGCGATCGGGGCCGGGGTCGGCGAGCTCGTTCTCGATCGCATCGCGGTCGTTCGCCATCTCCTCGAATCCGTCCACGCCCGTCTCCAGCCCCCGCAGCGACTTGTGGATGGACTCCTGGAAGGTGCGGCCGATCGCCATGACCTCGCCCACCGATTTCATCTGGGTGGTCAGGCGGTCATCCGCCTGCGGGAACTTTTCGAACGCGAAGCGCGGCATCTTGGTTACGACGTAATCGATGGTCGGCTCGAACGAGGCCGGAGTCGCGCCGCCGGTGATCTCGTTTCTTAGCTCGTCCAGCGTGTAGCCCACCGCAAGCTTGGCCGCGACCTTGGCGATCGGGAATCCGGTCGCCTTGGAGGCGAGTGCGGAGGAGCGCGACACCCGCGGGTTCATCTCGATGATCACCAGGCGCCCGTCGTCCGGATTCACCGCGAACTGCACGTTCGAGCCGCCGGTGTCCACGCCGATCTCGCGCAGGCACGCGATCGCCGCGTCGCGCATGATCTGGTATTCCTTGTCGGTCAGCGTCTGCGCGGGCGCGACCGTGATCGAATCGCCGGTATGCACGCCCATGGGGTCGAGGTTCTCGATCGAGCACACGATGATGCAGTTGTCCTTGCGGTCCCGCACCACCTCCATCTCGAATTCCTTCCAGCCGATCACCGACTCCTCGATCAGGATCTCGCGCGTGGGGCTGGCGTCCAGGCCGCGCTCGACGCCGACGATCAACTCGTCCTTGTTGTAGGCGATGCCGCCGCCGGTGCCGCCGAGCGTGAAGGAGGGCCGGATGATGGTGGGAAAGCCCACCATCGCCTGCACCTGCAGCGCTTCCTCCATGCTGTGCGCGAGCGCGGAGCGCGGGCTCGCGAGCCCGATCCGCTCCATCGCCTGCTTGAACTTCTCGCGGTCCTCGGCCTTGTCGATCGCCTCGCGCGTCGCGCCGATCAGCTCGACGCCATACTTCTCGAGCACGCCGTTGCGGGCGAGATCGAGCGCGCAGTTGAGCCCGGTCTGGCCGCCCATGGTCGGCAGCAGCGCCTCCGGGCGCTCGGCCGCGATGATCTTTTCCAGCATCCGCCAGTTGACCGGCTCGATGTAGGTCGCATCCGCCATCTCCGGGTCGGTCATGATCGTGGCCGGGTTGGAGTTCACGAGGATGACGCGGTAGCCCTCTTCCTTCAGCGCCTTGCACGCCTGCGCGCCCGAATAGTCGAACTCGCACGCCTGGCCGATCACGATCGGCCCGGCGCCGATGATGAGGATGGAATGAATGTCGGTGCGCTTCGGCATGCTCAGCCGAGGGATGAGGGATGCGGGACGAGGGATGAGGGGTGGGAGCTATCGGACGGCGCCATGACGGGCTCCTTCAGCCTACTGACTTCCGCCTTGGCATGCTGCTCCATCAGCGTCACGAACTGGTCGAAGAGGTAGTCCACGTCATGCGGGCCGGGGCTCGCCTCGGGGTGGCCCTGGAAGCAGAACGCGGGCCGGTCGGTGCGCGCGAAGCCCTGAAGGCTGCCGTCGAAGAGCGACACGTGCGTCACGCGGGCGGTCTGCGGCAGGGTCGCCGCGTCCACCGCGAAGCCGTGATTCTGGCTCGTGATCATCACCCGCCCGGTATCGAGATCCTGCACCGGGTGATTCGCGCCGTGGTGGCCGAATTTCATCTTGACGGTCCTCGCTCCGCTCGCCAGCCCCATCAGCTGGTGTCCGAGACAGATGCCGAAGGTGGGGAAGCCGATATCGAGGAATCTGCGGATCGCCCGGATGGCGTAATCGCAGGGCTCGGGGTCACCCGGGCCGTTGGACAGAAAGATGCCGTCGGGCTTCAATGCCAGCGCCCTGTCCGCGGGCGTCTGCGCGGGAACGACCGTCACCCGGCAGGCGCGCGAGACGAGCTTTCTCAGGATGTTGCGCTTGATGCCGTAATCGTAGGCGACGACGTGAAAGCGGGCGTCGGCGAGGCGGCCGTGACCCTTGCCCAGGCTCCACACGCTCTCGTCCCACTCATAAGGCTCGTCGCAACTCACCACCTTGGCGAGATCCATGCCGACCAGTCCCGGGAATCCGCGCGCTGCCTTGAGCGCTGCCTTCTCGTCCACCTCGCCCGCCATCAGGCAGCCGTCCTGCACCCCTCCGTCACGCAGGATGCGCGTGAGCCTGCGCGTGTCGATATCGGCGATCGCGGGCACGTTGTGCTGCTTGAGGAAATCGGACAGCGGCCACTGCTTGCGCCAGCTCGAGGCGAGCAGCGGCAGGTCGCGGATCACGAGCCCGGCGGCATAGACCCGGTCCGACTCGACGTCCACGGCATTGGCGCCGGTGTTCCCGATGTGCGGATACGTGAGGGTGACGAGCTGGCGGCAGTAGGACGGGTCGGTGAGGATTTCCTGGTAGCCCGTGATGGCAGTGTTGAACACCACCTCGCCGGCGGCCAGGCCCTCGGCGCCGATCGACGTGCCACGGAAAACGGTGCCATCTTTCAGCACCAGGATGGCGGGAACCCGTGACACGCTAACCCCTTGAATTAAGTGTAGATACACAAAGCGGGACGGGCCTTGCAGCCCCTCCCGCTCAACCGAAGGAATTATACGCGAGGCGGCGCTCTGCGGCAACGCGCCACCTGCTTTGATGAAGCGTGACTGGTGCCTGGTGACTCGTGACCGATACTTGCTACTTCCGCCTTCCGCCCCTACCTCTTGAAGCCGAGGACGTCCGCCATGTCGTAGAGGCCGTTCTTTTTCGTCGCGACGAAATGCGCGGCCCGCAGCGCGCCGCGCGCGAAATTGGCGCGGCTCGAGGCCCGGTGAGAGATTTCCAGCCGCTCGCCGGCCCCGATGAACATCACGGTGTGATCTCCCACCAGATCGCCTCCGCGCACCGTGGCAAAGCCGATGGTCTCGTCCCTGCGCTCCCCGGTGACGCCCTCGCGCCCGTAGACCGCATGCTTCTTCAGTTCGCGGCCGAGCGCCTGCGCCACCACTTCTCCCATGCGCAACGCGGTTCCCGAAGGCGCGTCCACCTTGTGGCGGTGGTGCGCTTCCACGATTTCGACGTCGTAGCCCTTGCCGAGCGCCTCTGCAGCGACCTCGAGCAGCCGGAACGCGACATTCACGCCGGCGCTGAAGTTGGGAGACATCACGATCGCGACATCGCGCGCGGCGGCGGCGATCTCCTTCTTCTGGGCCTCACCAAGGCCGGTCGTCCCGATCACCATGTTGACGCCCTGCTTGCGGCAGGCGGTGACGTGCGCGATCGTGCCCTCGGGGCGAGTGAAATCGACGAACACCGCGGCGCCCGCGATCGCCCTCGCGATGTCGTCGCCGATCCTCACCCCGGCCGGCGCGCCGACCAGCTCGCCGGCATCCTTGCCGACATGGGCGTTGCCCTTCTGCTCGAGCGCCGCCACGAGCTCCAGGTCGGGCGCGCCCAGCACCGCCTCGATCAGCGCGCGGCCCATGCGCCCGGAGCTGCCCGCTACCACCAGCCTGATTCGCACCATGACGTCCCTCACTTCTCCGTTTTCTGCGCCGGTCGGGCGCCCTCCGCGGCTGGGGCGGGCTTCTCCGCCCCCGCTCCGCCGGCGCGCGCAGGCACCCCGTCGCCTTCGATGCGCTCGAGCTTGTCATCCTTGAAGACGACCACCATGCGGCGCTGCTCCGTCACCACGCCCCCCTTCGTGTACTGATAGACGTAATCCCAGCGGTCGGCGCGGAACGGATCCACCACCAGCGGCGTGCCCAGCGCGAAGCGCACCTGGCTGCGCGTCATCCCCGGCTGCAACCGGGCGACCATCTCCTGGGTGACGACGTTGCCTTGCTGAATTTCTATCTTGTACGGCGCAAGCAGGGTCCTGCCCGAGCAACCCGCCACGAGCAGCGAGACGAGGAAAATGAATCGTGGCGACATCAAGAGCAAGCGGATGACGGCGCGGTTTGCAAGGCGGAGAAATGCGAATATGATAACCGACGCCCGATCATCCCGACAGAGACGCGCGTTGAGTTCGCCCAACGATCTAAAGACGATAGGCCTGAAAGCGACGCTGCCGCGCCTGCGCATACTCGAGCTGTTCGAGAAAAGCGCGGTGCGGCACCTCTCCGCCGAAGACGTCTACCGGATACTGACCCGGGACGGCACCGATACCGGGCTCGCGACCGTCTACCGGGTGCTCACCCAGTTCGAGCAGGCGGGACTCCTCATCCGCCACCACTTCGAATCCGGCAAGGCGGTGTTCGAGCTCAATCGCGGCGGGCATCACGACCATCTCGTATGCGTGCAGTGCGGGCATGTGGAGGAGTTCTTCGACGCCGAGATCGAGAAGCGGCAGGAAAAGATCGCCCGCGACCGCGGCTACAGGATCCACGACCATTCGCTGCATATCTACGCAGACTGCACCCGGGACAAGTGCCCCTACAGAAGCAAACAGACGTGACCGGTGACCGCTAGACCGCTCAGGTGGAGTTTCTCAGGCAAATAACGCGGTACATCGAGCTCGGATGGGCGTACGTATCGGCGTGCGCAGGCGCGCCGCTGTCGGCTCCGGCGTGCAGGTCGACCTGGACGTGGGTGACGATCGCGCTCCTCGCGATCGGGCTGATCGTCCTCTGGAAGCTCCTTGCCTGGATGTTGCGGCCGATCCGGATCTGGCTCGGCGAAACGAGGCAGCGCGCCCGCGAGCGCGAGGTCGCCGACACGGACACCATGGCGCGCTACCGGGTGGACGACAGCAAGCTGTTCTCGGCCCCGGGCAAGGACGACGTCGCGCAACAGATTCGCGACGCGCTGGACAGAAAGAAAATCGACGAGCAGCAGCAACGCCACCATCAGACGTTGGGCGACAAGAAGCTCTGACTGAAAACAAGAAAGGGCGATGAGAACGTCATCCCGGGAGCTGCTGGCGTTCGGCGCGGCCCTCGTCTGCGCAACGCATATCACTTACGCCCAGGGCAATGACCCCAACGCGGCGTTCGTGAACGAGTTGTCAGGAGCTACGCCGAGGAAACCAAGACGCCGCTCCTGACGGTGACCGGCTTCGGCGAGCGCCGCGGACAACCGTGCATGGCATTCACCGAGCACGGCTTCGTCGGGATGGAAGCGAGGACGATCAAGGCGATACTCTCGTGGATCCGCAGCGGGACCGTGCCGGGCGACGTATCAGAATAGGGAATGTTGGCGCCCCGACGGCGGAACCTCCGGTCGGTGTGATAGCATGCACGACGCAGGGAAAAACGGGGCCACAAGACCCACAGGCAGCACCATAACAATGCCGTTCGCGGAGATCGAAGGGATCAAGACCCGCTACGAGGTGCTCGGCGCGGGACCGCCGCTGCTTGTCCTCGCGCCGGTGGGAGGAGAGGACCCGATTTCGCGCCGGTGGGCGGACCGGGTATGGCGGGGATTCCGTCCCCTCGAGGCGCTGGTCCCCCATTTCCGCGTCATCGTCTACGACCGGCGCGAATCCGGCGGCTCGGGAGGGTGCATCGAGCCGCTCAGCTGGGCGCTCTGTGCGCGGCACGCCAGCGGATTGCTCGACCATATCGGCGTCGAGCAGGCGTTCCTCCTGGGTGGGTGCGTGGGCTGTTCGATCGCGCTCGCGCTGGCGGCACAGTACCCGGAGCGCTGCCGGGCGCTCCTGCTGCACTGGCCGGTCGGCGGCTACTACTGGCTTGAGCGCGGCCGCGCCAATTTCGACCGCCACATCGCGTTTGCGCGCGGGCATGGACTCGAGGCGGTGGCCGAGCTGGCCCGGCGGTCGAGGATATTCTGGAGCGATCCGGACGCCGGACCGTGGTCGTCCATCATCGCCTCGGATCGCGAATTCGCCGAGGCGTTCGTCCGCCAGGACCTCGGCCGATATCTGCAGATCGTGGAGCAGAGCCGCGACAGCCTCTTCAGCGACACCTTGCCTGCCGGCGCAACCTGCGAGCAGCTGGTCGCGATGAAGATCCCGGCATTCATCATGCCGGGGAACGATCCCCTGCACACGGCTTCCTGCGCGCAGGTCCTGCGCGAGCTCGTGCCGCAAGCGCAGCTCTCATCCCTGAAGCCGTCGCAGCAGAACGCCGTCACGATCGCCAACTGGATCTACGAATCCGCCGGCATAGTCCCGGCGGCGCAGTCGGGCATCGCCGCCTGACTGCCTCGCGTCTCCACCAGTCCACAGAGGAGGACGGAGCATGATTCGCGCCGTACTGGTCGGACTATTCGCGCTCGCCAGCGCGGCGCCCGCGGCGGCGCAGTACCCGGAGCGCCCGGTGACGATACTCTCGGGATATCCCGCGGGGGGCATGGTCGACATCGTCGCGCGCCTGCTCGCCGAGGGCATGAGGACGAAGTTCCCGAAAGGGATACTGGTCGCGAACCGCACGGGCGCCGGTGGCGCGGTAGCGGCCGCGGAGGTCGCGACCGGCAAGCTGGACGGCTATACCATCGTGCTCACGCCATTATCCACGCTGGTCATCCAGCCGCAGGTTCTCGACCTGCGTTTCAAGACGCCGGACGACTACGAGCCCGTGATCAACGTGGTGTCCTACTACCCGCTGCTGGTGGTGAAGCCGGACGCGCCGTGGAAGAGCGCCCAGGACTTCGTGGCGGAGGCCAGGGCGAATCCCGGAAAGTTTCGCGTGGGCTCACCCGGCGAGGGGACCTCGAGCCACCTCAACCTCGAAGAGCTCATGCACGTGACGGCTGCGAGAATGACGCACGTTCCGTACCGCGGCTGGGGCGAATCGTCTCCGGCGCTGCTCGGCGGCCATGTCGAAGCGCTCGTCGCGCAGCCCGGCGAAGCCAGGCCCATGGTGGACGGCAAGCGGATGCGGGCGCTGTTGGTGTTCCAGAATTCGCGCCATCCCGCGTTCCCGGACGCGCCAACGGCGAAGGAGCTGGGCTGGAACGTCGCAAACGGCGTGTGGTTTCTGCTGGTTGCGCCAAAGGGGACGCCCAGTCCGGTGCTGAAGCACATCCACGACGCGGCCAGAGCGGCAATCGAGGACCGAAAATTCGCCGATGCGATGGAACAGCGCGGCGTCGACGTGGACTACCGCCCGGGCGACCAGCTGCGCGGCGAACTCTGGCGGGAGTACCGCGCGCATACGGAGATCCTGAAGCGGATCGGCATGATAAAGCAGTGACGCGGTGACCTGATCATGGTTGCCGTCGGTCTTGGGTACATTCCCCAAGGAGCCGCGCCGCGTTCCTCCAGTTGATGTTCTCCATGTAAGCGTCCACGTAGGCGGCGGCCTTCGCGCCGTAGTCCATGTGGTACGAGTGCTCGTACAGGTCGAGCGCGAGGATAGGCGTCGCGCCCGCCACGGCATGCGTATGATCGGCCGCCCACTGGTTGACGAGCTGCCCGTCGCGGTACGAGTAGGTCAGGAGCACCCAACCTGAACCGCCGCCAAGCGCCTTTCCTATCGCCACGAATTCGCTGCGCCAACGGTCGAAGCTCCCGAAATCGCGCTTGACCGCTTCCGCCAGTGCCCCGTCCGGATCCCCGCCGGCGCCCAAGCCATCGAAGTAGAGCTCGTGCAGAATCATCGAGTTCATCGCGATCAGCTGCTCGCGCTTGAGCCCGTTGATCACGAACACCGGCGCGCTCGCCGGATCCAGGTTCGCGAGCTGATCGCAGATGGCGTTGAGCCGTCTTACTGCGCCACCGTAGTTGTTTTCGTAGTGGCTGACGATCAACCGCTCCGACAGCCCTTTCAGGCGCGAGGGGTCGCAGCCAAGCGGCTTCATTTGAAAAGGCATTGATCGCTCCTTCGTTTACAAGTCACCGGTACGAGTCAGGGTTCCAGGTGTGCGTCTCGTCCTGCCCTTCCTTGCACCATGCGTAGAGGGCGTCGTACATCACCATCCCGTGCTTCAGCATCTCGTGATCATCCTTGAAGTTGCGCGACAGGCCGAGTGACATCGCGAGCAGCCCCGCCGCCTGCGGCGCAAGATCCAAACGCGCCGTGTCGGCACCGCGCACGATCAACGCGAGCTTGGCGAGCGCCGGGTCATCCATGAGGCGGAAGGTCCTGAGGAAAGTGTCGAAGCTGCACAGCTCGCCGTCGTGCGAGAAGTGCACGTCGGGGATGTCGTACGGTGTCGCCTCCTTCTCCTGCGCGGCGCGCAGCACTTCCTTGTTCGGCACGTACAGGAATTCCGCCTCCGGATCCACGAAACGCGCGATGAGCCACGGGCAGGCAATGCGGTCGATCTTGGGCCGCTCGCGCGTGACCCAGCGCGTCGACGCTTCCTTCGGCTTGGCCACAAGTTCGCCGCCGGCGGCTTTCCACCCCTCCTCCAGTCCGCCTTCGAGAAAGCGCGCGGCAATTCCCGCCTGGCGCAACTCCTTCGCCGCGTTCTGGCTCACTTCGTGGCCGTGCACGCAATAGGTCACGACGCTCGCCGCGCGCGGAAGCGCTCTTGCCCACGCTGCAACGGCACCGGGATCGCGCCGCAGCGCCCCGGCGGCCATGTCCGGCGCCGCGCGAAAGGCCGGCGGTTTGCGCACATCGATGACGAGCGGCGGCTGCTTGCCACCCAATGCGGCTTTCAGTTCTGTTGCCGTGATGGACGTGTTCATGGATTGCGCCCCCTTTCCGACGCGATATCCAGCCTGCTGGTGGCCGGAATAATAGCCGTTCCTGCAGCACCGACCGCGTAATCGCCGCCGGCAGCAGGAACGAAGTTGGTGAAGGCATCCAGCCCGTCCGCCGTCTTGCCGGAAGATTGCAATGTGAGACCGCACATGTTCCGGACAGCAGTCGTCGGCATGACCACGCGGGCGCTGCCCTGGCCGAGGTCAATTCTCCACAACGATTCCGAGACCGAAGTCAATGCAAGCAGCGTCCCGTCCGCGCTGACGGCAAGCGCGCCAAACCCGACATCCCAGCGCTCCCTTCCCTCCAGCGTGATGGGATGCTCGCTCACTTCGAAGCTGTCCGCATCGATCCGCCACACCCGTGCCTCCGTGTTGCTGGAAACGATCGCCGACCCCGAGCCATCCAGAACGATGTCGGGATCGCAGGCGAACCGGGCAACCGACCAGCTCGGCAGTGCGATCGTCCGGATCAGCCGCTTGCTCTGGCCATCGTAGACGCGCACGTTATCGAGACCGAGCAGCCAGATCCGGTTCCGCACCGCATCGCGCCGGATGCGGAAGCCGGCGCCCAGGACCTCGCCGTCGCCGCCACGGAATGCCGCCGGGCCTTGAGCCGGAACGGTTTCCTGGCTGCAACCCGTCACGACGATTGCCGCAAGAATCAAGATCCACAGCATGCTGGCAATGATGATTTGCTTACTCATGAGCACACTCCTTTCCCGTGAGATCGGAGCAGCACTTGAGACGGAATCGTCTTTTCGGACCGGGTGTCTGCCGATGACCCGGCTAGGCGAGAGCCCTGCCTGAGGCGGCGGGGGCGCCTACGGTGAATCGAATGGTTGCTTGTGAGATGACGCATTTCGCCCCGAAATCCCCGCGCTCCTGCGAGCGCGGACGATGCAGAACTTGGGCGAAACGCCTGGGGTAACCGGGTGTCTGCGTTGAACCCGATTTGGTGGAGACTTTATAACATAGATGTGATAAAGTCAACACCATATTAATAGCAGCCCGCCCGCCGACAGTCCCCAGCGCCAACTCATTGTCTCGACACCTGTTTATGACCCCATACGTTGCGTTGCTCACCAGCTTGCCAACGGGAAACTCGACCCTGCGCATGCGGGCTTGGCGCGCACTGAAGAACACGGGGTGCGGCGTCCTGCGGGACGGCGTCTATCTGCTGCCGGCCGAGGCGTCGCGGGTCGCGGCGCTGGCCGATGTGGAGTCAGAGGTCAAAGCCGCCGGCGGGTTTGCGATGATAGTGGAGTTGGATTTCAGGACTTCGGCGCAGATCGAACACGTCCGCAAGCTGTTCGACCGCAGCGAGGAATACGGAGCGCTCGTTGCGAGAATTCACTCCGCGAAGGCGGCCCTGCAGCGGCTTGGAAAGCGCAAGGCCGACACGCTGGTCCAGCGCCTGCGCCGATCGCTCGATGAACTGTTCGAGATCGATTTCTACCCCGGCCAGGCGCAGTTACAGGCGCGGGACGCCATGGCGGCTCTCGAGCGCGATGCGCAGCGGCTGCGCTCCCCGGGCGAGCCGCACCCCGCGAAGCGAAAGGTGCGCCGGCTCGACCTTGCAAAATACCGGAATCGCACTTGGGCGACGCGCAAGGATCTCTGGGTGGACCGCCTGGCTAGCGCCTGGCTCATCAAGCGCTTCATCGACCGGGATGCGAAATTCGTGTGGATCGACCGTCCGCGCAACCGCCCGAAGGCATCAATCGGCTTCGATTTCGACGGCGCTCAGTTCACGCACGTAGCAGGCCGCGTGACCTTCGAGGTGCTCCTGACGAGCTTTGGCCTTGACGACGACCCCGCGCTCGAGTCAATCGGTCACGCCGTCCATTTCCTCGACGTGGGCGGCATTCCGGTTGCCGACGCCAAGGGGCTGGAAACGATGCTGCGGGGAATCAAGGCGAAAGCGCGAGGCGACGACGAGATACTGCTGGAAGCAAATAAGGTCTTCGATTTCTTGTACTCGGCTTACGCGCAAAGAAGTGCGTGACCGCGCTAAC